>PLCH01000431.1 GCA_003135585.1 Chitinophagaceae bacterium | reverse complement strand
GCTTCCGAAATGCTCATATTTTCCATTTCCCTTAGTACAAATACCATACGGTACTTCTCCGGCACATGCAACAAAGCATTTTCTAATGCATTTCCTAACTCCTTATTGATAACCTTATCCATGGGAGATCCTTTTGCTTCAGTCATTTGGATTAAATCTACGTTTACCGTTCTTTTTTTCTTCTTTAATTGCAACAGGCACTCATTGATCAAAATCCGCTTAAGCCAGGTTCCAAATGCAGATTTATGGTTAAAATCAGATAAATGCTCATACGCATGGATGTATGCCGTTTGCATGATGTCTTCCACATCCTCATCATTATTAATGATCGCCATGCCAATCCTGAATAGGCTTGGGTTGTGCCGGCGCATCAGCAGTTCAAAGAGTTTTTTTTCTCCCGTCAGTATTTGACTGATTATCCTACTTTCAAAGTCCTGATCTGTATGTATGCCTGAAATCGAGCTCATTCTATAACTATTAGAGTCCATAATAGCATAAAAGTTACAAAATTATTTTCTCATCTTTTTGTAACCACAAGACAGTTTGATGCTCTAATCATCACAAAACCTCCAAAATCATGGCAAACACAACGCAACTTCAGAAAATTTTATGGTTAACCTATGGAGTAGTTCCCATTGTAGCGGGCCTGGACAAGTTTACCAACTTGCTGACCAATTGGGAATCTTATCTGGGAGCAGGGATCAAATCCATGCTTCCCATTGAAGCAATGACGTTTATGAAGATTGTTGGGATTATAGAAATCCTAGCCGGTATCATTGTTTTTGTTCGACCAAAAATGGGTGCCTATATTGTGATGGTATGGTTAATTTGCATAGCGCTGGAATTAATATTCAGCGGTCACTACCTGGATGTGGCGGTGAGAGACCTGGTGATGGCGATAGGTGCCTATACGCTTGCCCAGCTTTCCCGAATGACTGTTAAAGGATGAGTAATTTGTATCCGGCAGAGTTTATTAAGAATAGGTGAAACATGTTTACCCAATTTAGTGCGGCGGAGAGAGCGGTTCGTTATCCCGAGGACAGGAGGATGTTTATTGGCATAAAGCCCTATATGGGCTTTATCCTTCTTGCACTGTTAGCGGCAACGATAGGCGCAGCATGGTTCCAGTACCTGGTGTTTGGATTGCCTCCCGATCCATCCCTGGCTATGCCGGCGATAACCCCAGCCGACCCCAGAGGCTTTCCGGGATGGTTATGCCTCAGCCATTGGGTCAATTTCTTTTTCCTGGTACTCATTATCCGTAGCGGGCTTTCCATACTGGCCGATCATCCCCGGCTGTACTGGAACAATGGCTGCGGACCGGATTCTGAATGGATACGGTTTACGCCGGTGAAAGTGCCTGATGACCGGGTTTGGACGGCTAAGGAAGATGCCCGTTATCTAAATCCTGTAGCCGGCCTGCCGGGTTACCGCCATTCAGTAGGACTGGCCCGTTGCTGGCATTTTATCACAGTCCCCTTTTTTCTGCTGAACGGGGCCGTATTTATTGCTTTGTTGTTTTTTACCAATCAATGGAGNNCGGCTGGTCCCAGTATCCTGGAAGATAATACCCGATAGCTGGAATGTATTTGTGCATTACGCCACCTTTAAAATGCCGGTCGAGCCGAATGGATTTTATCATTATAACGCCTTACAACAAATTTCTTACTTCGGGGTAGTTTTTTTATTGGCGCCCATTGCGATGTTGAGTGGAATGGCCATGTCGCCGGCCATTGAGAACCGTTTCCATTGGTTTCCCAAATTATTCGCTAATCGCCAAGGCGCCCGCTCCGTCCACTTTTTTGTGATGTTGGCCTATGTGTTCTTTATTATCATTCATGTGTCCATGGTGGCTGCTACAGGGCTCACCCGGAATATGAACCATATTACTGTTGGGACGGATGAACCTATCAGCCATACAGGATTATATATTGGAATGGGCATTATACTTTTCACTGTGGCATTTGGCTTTCTGGCCCACTGGATCTCCTGGCAAAGGCCCCGGTCACTACAATATGCAGAAGCGGCTATCAATGGTACCTTGTGGCGTATCTCCATTAACAAATTCCATCCGAAGGGTTTTTATAAACAAACAGATATTTCCCCTTATTTCTGGGTAAATGGCAAGATGCCNNATCTGGGGGTAAACGACTTTAAAGATTACAAACTTAAGATCGGGGGCCTGGTAGAAAACCCGGTCGAGCTATCACTCGCCGACCTTAAAAAAATGGGCATCGAGCAAAATATCACCATGCACCATTGCATACAAGGGTGGTCGGGCATTGCAGAATGGGGCGGCCTTCCGCTTAAAAAAATAATCGAACTAGTTAGGCCGAATTCCTCTGTAACTACAGTGTTGTTCTATTCTTTTGGGGAAGGTCTTTACGGCGGGATTTATTATGATACCCACAGCCTGGATAATTGCCTTAAACCTGAAACGATCCTCGCCTGGGAAATGAATTACCAAATTCTCTCTAAAGAACACGGCGCACCGCTCCGGCTACGCGTTGAAAATCAGCTGGGATATAAAATGGTCAAATGGATACGTTCCATTGAGTTTTTAGAGAGCGCCCAGCATACGGGAAAGGGTTACGGCGGTAAAAATGAGGAGGATGAATATTACGACCTATTAGCCGATACTTAGCCGAAAGAAAACCCCAATTTGTTCATTTGTTCATCACAATGATGCAAAGCAATAATTAATTCAGAAGACATTTGATATGGCTAATCAATGTAATCACCCGTTCCGTTAACGACAAAGCCCTTTCTATTGGTGGCAGGCTGGCCAAATTGCTGCTGACAACATTTCCAGTCCCTGATATCTGTGGAATCGCCAAAGAACGTTTTGTCTGAGACAATATCTATAACAGGAATGTTTATAGGGAATGGCGCTTTCTGCGTCACTTCAATGGTATTTTAAAATCTCATTTCATGAGTGGCCCTGGGTACATAGCCCTCTGACTTCGTCAGAAGAGGGGCTCTGATTAATAATAACCTATTTGGATAACAAGTACGCTGGACTGAAGATTATCATCGAACCCTCTTTACGCAAAAAGGGAAGGACTTCAAAAAAAGAGAATCAAGCGAAGAAATCGGCAATTGGTTTTAAATCCTCGTTGAAATAGTTCGAGATGAATAAACCTTCCTTAAACCCCTTCAAATTATGAAGTGGTTAAAAGATATTTCAGAAACATTTCTAGTTAACTTTATTATTATTTTAGTGGGAATAGAAAAGAGGCGTAATGGAAAAATCAAATCACAAACAAGAAACAGATGGGCTTGATCACTCAACTCTTAAATGGATACATCTTCATCAACTTATAACCGGGCAGGATCTTTAGGGTTTCAGGCAAAAACTCATTATCGATCTAACGGAAGTCATCAAAGTCCAATTGCAGACCACACTAAGAAAATGGCTCAAGTCACATGAAGTGTGCAAACACCTAAAGATATCACCAGGAACGTTGCAACACTTAAAGAACATAGGAACCATTCCATTTACGAAGATTGGTTGGGTTCATTACTATGACAATGAAAAGATCCTTCGATTGTTGAATGAAGGTGAAGGATATCCAGCAAGAATTTAAAACCTTTCACAGTATCAGCACACAAAATAAAATTCCTTTTACGTTCATCACTAGATATGATCTGCAAATTATTTGGCAGAAAATAAATAAAAGAGGAAGAGATTATTTTGATAATATCTTATCTTTGTTTCAGATCTTTTCACGGCAAATTTTCAACGATGAGTAATTCGGTGAGTTGAAAAAAGCAGATGAAGTAATGTATTGATAATAAATAATTTGTGGGGGATATTCCAATCTTGTCTACCCGACAGTTCTCGTTGCAAACTAAACCAATGGCCCGTA
>PLCH01000025.1 GCA_003135585.1 Chitinophagaceae bacterium | reverse complement strand
ATTTTACCATCCACAATAGCTACGTCCATTTTGGAATCTATTCCATTTTTTGGATCTATTACATGGCCGCCCTTTAATAAGATGTCAATCTCCTGAGCCCGAAGAACATTCGTAGGCAAAAAAAGGAGAAAAATGAACGGAATAATTGAATACAAATGTTTGAACATATCAATTGGTTTTTAAATGAAACATACAGCTTTTAGTAATCAAGGTCTTCCTTTCTAACTTCACTTTGATTCTGGTATTAACAGTAAAGGTACAGTTATGATCGATGCCGTCTGCAAGCACCTTCTCAGGTAGCCAATGGCGGGCCGCCCGGAATTATTATCTGCCTACGTTCAACCGGCTTATTATTCCGCTTAGCGGTGAACTGAGCGTTTCCATATTCAACCATGTAGATTGAACCTGAAATAGTATCACCGGAAATAGTACCCAGATAGGTAAAAGCCACGTGATCANNCAACTATATTTCGCTTAGAAAACTCTCCATCGTGCAAGCCCTGAATCCAATTGCCATCTTGTTCAATAAACCATGTGTATGGACTAATACTGCTGTAGAACTTAACGTCAACATCCCATGCACCGCTGATGTTCGCTGATGGATCCTTCATCGAAGATGGTTTGGGACTGCGTTTCTGCGAAAGCACATCATAAAGCCGATCCGCTACAACCTTGTCATTGCCTGGCTGCATCTGGCCTGAAGTTATACTAATTTGCGTCATCCCAGGTTCGCGACCGTTCCCAAAAGCGAGCGCAATCCTCGGCTTGTTGCGTCCCACTTCTTCGGCCATTTCTTGTCCCGTAAGGCGTAGTTTCTTTGGATCCCAGCTAATGATCAACACGGGACTGTGGTTGGAAAGGTCCGTCGGCTCGTGCACCTCAGTTTTTATACCATCAATTTTCGAAATCCGATTAGAGATATTGTCGAGATAGGAAAGCCATGTCACCCATTGTGCTTTATGATCCATTGTCACCCACGCTTCAATGGCTGCTAGTGCCCCTATCATTTCTTCGCGGCCAACTTTGTTATCACGGCTCGGGCCGTGATGGGGGGCGCTGCCGTACCACGCTGACTGAATGAGGTCTTTTCGCCCAAGCAGCAGTCCGGAACACTGCGGGCCGCAGAGTGCCTTCCCTCCACTATAAGCCACCATAGTGGCACCCCGCTGCAAGTGTACATTTGGAACAGTAAGATCCTCAGCCGCAGCATCAACCAAAACCGGGATATTTTTTGGTTTTGCTATACTGACAATTGCCTCCAAAGAAAGCGGCTTTCCTGCTGCTGACGGATCATCAGCTAAGAGGTAGATCATTGCGGTCTTGGGATTTAGTGCAGTCTCTAACTCTTCGGGTGTAGCAACATTAATAATCCTCACTCCTACGTTTCGTATCGCATGGTCGTACTCGTTTCTTGAGTGGATGGGTATTACGACTTCGACTTTATCAAAACCGGTCAGATCAGGTATCCGTATAAGTTTCTCGGGGTTACCACCAGCTACACACGCAATGGTTGCTTGCTTTAAACATGAGGCGCATCCCGCCGAAACCATTCCCCATTCAGCGCCTGTCAACTCTGCTAATCGCCGGCCGATCCCTTCGGCTAATTCATCATATTGAACGAAGCTGCGAGAAGCAGCCTCCATAGCGGCCCTGACCGAAGGCCGCTCGAGCGATCCACCAATAATGGTATAAGTACCCATGCAGTTAATAAGAGGCTCAACACCAATTGACTGGAATATTTGCGGTCCCGGCCNNCACCGATTACTGCTCCAGATAATGGGAGCAGGGCCAGCCCTTTAATAACTTCTCTGCGTTTCATGTGAATTTTATTATATTAGATATGATTTATATAACCTATGGCCAATTTGATGCTCTGAAAGAAAGCTGCAGTGCCACCACGGCAAATGACATAGATGTCAGTTCCGGTAAAATTATTAATGGACCCAANNATTATCCCCCTTCCCTGGTAAATCACTTATTTATTTTTTTATTTAAAGTAGCACTCCTTACTGCACTTACTTCTAAGGCACTTACTTCAATTGGCTTGTTTTGAAAATGTCTGTTATTTCTTATATAGGTTATGATCGATGCAATGGCATGGTCATCCAAAAAAGCACCATTTACGGGCATGGTACCATTCCATGCTTTCCCATTTACCGTAATCTCTCCTTGCAATCCATTGAGTACAATTTCTATTAACCTGTTCTTATTTCCATTTACCCATTCAGAACCCGCAAGGGGCGGGTAGCGGTTATTGTCACCTTTTGCATCTCTCTGATGACAAACAGCACAGTAGGTATTATATAAAATACTGCCTTCCAGTTCACTACTCTTGTGAAGGTTGTCAAGTACCGAATCAGGTGTTTTTATATACGACCTGGTCAATTTCCTTTCATTCAATTCAGCCAGTTGTTCTTCTCCGAATTTAGTTTTATTTCCTTTGTACATTACCCTCCATATCTTTCCTTTATTTGATTCGCAAATATAAAGAGAGCCATCAGGTCCTTCGGCAAGACCCATCGGCCTGTAAACGGCATCGCTCGTATTTACCACCGTATCCACCTGTGCAAATCCATCTGCAAATACTTCCCACTCCCCCGAGGGTATTCCATTTTTAAAAGGAACAAAACATACTATGTATCCCGCCTGGGGATATGGCGAACGGTCCGTTGAGCCATGAAAAGCAATAAAAATACCTTTTTTATATCGCTCCGGAAATTGATTTCCCCGATAGAACAATAAGTCCATAGGTGCCCAATGACCTGGAAAAGCCATAAGCGGAACGTCAAATTTTGCACATCTGCCAATTTTTTTCCCATTTCCTCCATACCCCGGTGCAAGAATGTTCTTTTTCTGTAGCTGATCATAATAAGCATACGGCCAGCCAAAGTTTGATCCTTTAGTGACCTTTACCAAATTCTCTGCCGGGAGTAAAGCTGCCTGCCAGGCAGTATAAAGGGTGGGATATAAGGTATGGAAATTATCCATTCCATTTACTACTGCATATAGGCTTTCATCTTCCTGGTTCCATACCATGCCTACAATACTTCTTAGTCCTGTGGCAAATTTGTACCCGCCAGCTTGCGTTTGACCCGTTTTGTTAGCGTCAAATTGCCAGATACCGGCATGATCTTTGAGTTCCGGATCGGGGTCCAATCCACTACCTCCTGGAATACCAGTAGGCCCATATTTGGAAATATCCTGGCCGCCATTGGTTGGGGCTCCGAAGGGAACATACATGTGTCCTTTATTATCAAATGCGAGTGGCTTTGTGGTATGCCAGTTATTTTCCACGTTCATACCTGTATCAGTAAGGATTACCTCTGTTTTACTTTCCGGAACCAACGTACCCCCGGTTAGTCTATTTCGTAAAACGGTTGTTACCGTGCTGGTATAGAGATAACCATCATGTATGGTTACACCAACGGCTGAGCCTCCTACATCTGTATAATCCCCGAAATATACAATGGAGTCTGCCTTGCCATCACCATTTGTATCCCGAAGTCCTACTGTTCCACCTCTTCCCTTCATTTT
>PLCH01000118.1 GCA_003135585.1 Chitinophagaceae bacterium | reverse complement strand
CCGGCGGGGGGCTCAGCTCTGTGTTTACCAAACCCGAGGAGGTAAACCAGGACAAACAAGCAAGGGATCGCAATTAATAGCAAAACGATCAGAAATTTTCTAAGCCTTCCATATTTGGGAGAAGGACCTGCCTGTTTTATGCCTGGGTGATCCATCCTTGCAGGGTGATTTGCAATTTCATCGTAATTCATATCATTTATTTTTTTCTTTTTAATAAATAGATTTTTTCAAGTATCCGGATGGTATCATTTGTTTTACCTATATGCCCGGGGATCTTTGCCTGTTGAATAATTAAGGGGTTCCGGCTTTGGGTCATCAGACACAGGCTTATTGCACTGCCTGCCAGGCAAAAAACTCCGAGACATACTTTCTTTTTTTGGGACGTCCATTTTTCTACCTTCTTGCCTAACANNCATGAAGCGGCTACCTTCTTTATCAGGTTTATCCTGTCTCCCATTTTATTCAATAATATCACGATTAACGGTTTTCGGATTTTAAATCCCTGTTTTCAATAATATTCCACCTTTCAATCAGAAACCCGTGCGGGTTGTTGTCGCTCTGTTTTAAATTGGTGCGGATATAGCCTTCTGTTATAAGATTTCTTGTCAATAGGGAAGTGGTTCTGGTGATTTTTTCCTTTGCGAAGCACCGGAAATAAAAAGGGTTGGTATTGATATTAACCTGGATGCTGTCGATCTCTATTTGCTGGCTGATATTCGCTGATATCAGGTTGTTGTAATAGCCGCCCTCTTTGAGATTGTCGTATTGCTTTTTTGCAGAGAAGTCACATAGATAGAGCGCGCTGGTTATATTCCTCTGAATCACCTTTTCATCTGGGGCAAGTGAAAAAAAGTATTGATGAAAGGTTTTTACATGATCCCTTACTTCAACTTCAATATCCTCTTTTCTTTCGGCGGCATACGCTTCAAATAGTTTGCCATTCAATAAAATATATACCCTTGACTGCATTCTTTCCACCATCCTGCTACTGTTGAAAAGGGAATAACCACAAATAAGGACGCATGCGGCAATCAGGAAAAGTGAAAAAGTCCGGATATACCTGAAAGCGCTGTCAATATTTTTCATCTGTCTGAACATGGATTATTTTTTGAATTTTATGAATTGCCCGAGAGTCGGTTGTATTGAAAATTACCCGTTTGGTTGTTTTTCCCACGGTCACTGCCTCCTGAGCCGGAAGATGTTTCCGAAACAAAAGGAGTACTGACAAGTCTTTCCGCGGAATTTGCCCCGGCGTTGACAGCAATTCCTGCACCCGATGACGCAGTGTTTACCAGTGTCTTTGAAGCGGTGCTGAAAACGCTGGAGGCTTTGTAAAGCAGGGTATTTCCCCCTCCTGCGTGTATAATATAATTTGCTACGGACGGAACGGTGAAATAACCAATAATGCCGATGATCAAAAAGATAAGGTACCCGGTGTCTGTCGAACTGAAAAAGNNTATGTCCAGCTGGATCATATTTTGCTGGATCTTACCGATAATGCTCCCGAATATATTAGCTACCGGAAGCCATAGAAAAATATTGATGTAGCGAGCAATCCAGGCTGTAAGGGTATGATGCAGGCCGTCAAAAACCGATATACCAAAGACCAGCGGCCCTAAAATTGCCAGCACGATCAGATAAAATGTTCTTATGGTATTTATGCAAAGTGCAGCGGCTTCAAATAATATCTGCAGGACCTCACTCATCCATTCTTTTATGGAGTTCCTGAAATTGTAACTCATCTTAGCCATCGCGAACCTGATATCGTTCCCAATACCCTGGAATATTCCCTCATTATTGCCGGTAGGATCATCCGGGTGGCTGTATTGATACCATTTGTCCCGGTCACCATTACCATCAGGCCCTACATACATTTTCCAGAAATCTGAATTCTGAATGGCCGTCTGTTTTTGTTTGAGTAAATCTGCAATCGCCTGGTCCGAACCGGTGACCATGCTGTTTGTTGCCGATACAGTTGGTTGCAATACGCCGTTTATCATTGAAATCACCGACGGAAAGATCAGGATGGCAAACCCGATCACAAAAGGCCGGAATAGAGGATAAAAATCAATGGGTTCCGCATTGGCAATATGCTTCCATACCCTGTAGGCGATATACCAGGTTGCTGCAAACCCGGCGATGCCCCTGCCCACTCCTATCAGGCTTCCGCAAAGGGGAAGCATCTGATCATAGATCGCATCGAGCACCCCCTGCAATCCCCGGATCCCTCCTGCCACAGTCTGAGCCTGGATCATCTGTGGAACTCCGGCAAACAATACCAAAAACGTGATTGTTTTCATTCTCCACTGTTTCATACACATAAATTTTTTTTTGATTCCTCACTACTCAAGACCGTAAATGGCCTTCAATGTTATATTATCATTGTTTTCTGCTGCTCTTTGAACAGCCAACACCGTGGTGTTATTATTAAACTGGTTCAGGAACATCCATTTTTCTTTTGTATCGGCATAGATACCGTCAATTGCATGAAGCCTTTCGTCATCGCTCATCCTGAGTTTATTTGCCGTTACCACGTTTAAAAGGTTTTCAAGGTTCTTCAGGCTTTGATTAAACAGGTTATTGTAAACCTTTTCCAAATACAGGATTTCATCCGGGTTAAAATTCCTGTCCTGCCTGAAACGGCTTAATGCAGATCTATACCCGGACACAATCCTTCCCTGGAAATCTATAATATTTTCGATCCTTTTATAGTTCTTAACTGCAGGACTAACGAGTAACAGACCGTCCAAAAAAGCCTGATGCAGGTTGAAATTTCCTTCTGATATATTTTTGATGGCATTATAACCACCCGAAACAATCTCGTATCCCTTTTTCATGTCCGTCAGGATATTTTTTAGCTGGGCTAACTTTTCAACATCCAGCAGCAACTGCTTTGCTTCCTGGCTTTGGCCATAACTATGGCTTTTTATAAAAACCATCAATACTACAATCCACACACACTTTTTCATGCTCACTTTTTAATAGTTAATGAATTCCAAATAATTCCCGGCTGACCCTCTACATCGTTTTGATTGTTCATTCTTTGAACAGCACGTATATTATTCTCATTGCCGAATTGCTGAACAAATGAAAAACGTTCTTGCATGTTACCATATAAATGATCAATCCGTTTGATCCGCTCATCATCCTTCATTTGTAAA
>PLCH01000366.1 GCA_003135585.1 Chitinophagaceae bacterium | reverse complement strand
GATGATAATTGCAATATACCCGGTAAGGCTACTGAAAAATTGGCGGATTTCCTTTTTGTAAACGGCCCACATAAGCGCGAAAATAAGCGTTGTGAACTACTTAAACAGCAAAGATGTTTCAAATTTCTGGTTTCATTGATGCTGTTTGGTCCCCTCGCAGGGCCCGAAATCTAATTTTAATTATGGTAATATGCTTCTAACTCTCCGTTGAACCCTTTTCAAGGCTGATCCTATGCAAATGCAGAAGCTTTTAAAATCTGAACCGGTCCCGTCTCGCATCCTAAAAAGGCACTAAGTTTGTAGGGTGCAAACAAAAAAAGCCAAATAAGAAATTTGAATAAAATTTTTTTTAACAATTCATTTTCTACTATATTCGCTCATTGAACCGACAGCCTTCTTTAGAAAAATTATTAGGGTTCAGTTACAAATTATATAGCCGAAACCAACTGCATGAAAAATCCCGCTTATCAGCGGGATTTTTGTTATATAAAATAATAGATAAAAGTTCCCGTCATACTGCAAAACTTTCCCCGCAACCGCAGGTCCGGCTGGCATTGGGGTTACTGAAATAGAAACCTTTTCCATTTAATCCGTCAGAAAAGTCAAGCGTGGTGTTAACGAGGTACAAAAAGCTTTTTAGATCTGTTACCACCTTCACCCCATTATCCTCAAATACCTGGTCCATGGGCTTTTGTTCATTGTCAAAATCAAGCTTATAACTCAACCCTGAACAGCCTCCTCCCACAACCGAAACCCGAACAAAATAGTCAGTTACGGCTGCTTGCTCCATTAGGTGTTTTACCTTTTCTTTTGCTTTATCACTTACGTAGATCATATTTTTAGACTTTAGAATTTTAATGGTGGGCCCATTCTGTTTTATCAATATCGATTCCTTTTTTATACATTTCCCACAAAGGGCTCTTTTCTCTTAAACGTGTTACAGTCTTGCTCACCAGCTCGATGGTATAATCAATCTCCTCCTCTGTCGTAAAGCGACCCAAACCAAATCGAAGCGAACTATGTGCCAAATCGTCGCCCAGACCCAAAGCTTTCAGTACGTAACTTGGCTCAAGAGAAGCAGAAGTACAAGCCGAACCCGAAGAAACAGCAATGTCTTTATTGAAACCCATCATCAAGCCTTCTGCTTCAACATATTTGAATGAAATATTGCTGACATGGGGAAGGCGGTATTCCCGGCTTCCATTTACAAAAGTTTCTTCCAAATTCTCCAGGGAATTCTCCAGCTTATCGCGCAAAACACTAATTCGCCAGGTTTCGGCATCCATTTCCTGCCTCGCAATTTCACAGGCCTTACCAAATCCCACAATTCCCGGTACATTCAGGGTACCGCTGCGCATTCCCCTTTCGTGGCCGCCCCCGTCCATCTGGGGAGTCAGTTTTACTCTCGGATTCTTTCGCCGGACATATAAGGTGCCCACCCCCTTGGGCCCGTACATTTTGTGGGCTGAAAAAGCCATCACGTCAATGCCATCATTCATTACGTCAACCAGTATTTTTCCCACTGCCTGGGTTGCATCCGTAAAAAACAAAATTCCATTTTTTTTGGCAAGCTTGCTTATTTCCTTTACCGGTTGAATCACTCCAATTTCATTATTGGCATACATGATCGCGATCAAAATGGTGGAAGGTTTTATGGCAGCCTCCAAATCTTCCAAACTGATCAAACCTTCCGGATTAACTGGCAAATATGTTACCTGCCCCCCTGATTTTTCTATCTGTTTGCAGGTATCGAGTACTGCTTTATGTTCCGTACCAGCTGTTATAATATGGTTACCCTTACTGGCATACATATCAAATACGCCCTTTATAGCCAGATTGTCCGCTTCGGTCGCGCCGGATGTAAAAATTATTTCTTTGGGGTCAGCCCCGATCAGTTTAGCAACTTCCTCCCTGGCAATATCAACAGCTTCTTCAGCCTGCCAGCCGAATGGATGGCTGCGGCTGGCTGCATTGCCAAACCGATCTGTAAAATAAGGCAACATCGCCTCTAAAACACGAGGATCACAGGGAGTTGTCGCATTGTAATCCAGGTAAATTGGAAATTTCAACATAGCAAAGAGTTGTTTAAACCCATATGTGCAAAATTACTTTAAATGGCTGGAAAATCATAGGCTTATAGTAATACAGCCAGCAATTCCCGAAATCAGGAATATGTTTAAAAAAAAGCATTGTTTTACCCATTTCGCTCGTCAGGCCCTCTCCAATTCTGATATTGAACCTTATTTTTACATAAATCATTCTTTATGCTCAAAATTGAACATATCGGAATTGCAGTCAAAAATTTAACAAATTCGATCCCTTTATACGAGCGACTGCTCAATTGTCAGTGTTATAAGACTGAATTGGTCGAAAAAGAGAAAGTAAACACCGCTTTTTTTCAAACCGGCGAATCAAAAATTGAATTGCTGGAAAGCACAGATACAGAAGGTGTCATAGCAAAATTTATAAACCAAAAAGGTGAAGGCGTCCATCACCTTGCTTTTGCAGTCTCTGACCTGGACGCAGAAATGAAAAGGCTCCGCGAAGCCGGTTTTACTTTAATCAATGACCAGCCCAAAAAAGGCGCTGACAATAAATTGGTTTGTTTTCTGCATCCGAAAAATACCAATGGGATACTGATCGAATTGTGCATGGAAATTTCCTAGATAATCTGTATTTATATGCTCTTAACATCTAATTTCCTTTATTGATGACAATACCATTTCTTTTGCCTCATTTTCCCCGTCATACAACTTTATCACGACCTCAATCATCCTGATATTTATTTTGAACAACTGGAAATATTAAAAAAGGCAGCGGTCAAATCGGTTCGAAGTCTTTTTTAGGACAGTCATTAATTTAGGTGGTTTGGCGCACAGAATGGATTATTTTGGAGATGCTGCAAATTGATTTTCAAGATTCA
>PLCH01000333.1:5777-6045 GCA_003135585.1 Chitinophagaceae bacterium | reverse complement strand
ATCCAAAATGCTTTTCTCCCAGCTTAACCTGCAAGTGCAGGCAGGGGAAAGATTTGGGCTGTTCGGCCCCAATGGCGCAGGGAAAACCACCCTGATATATTGTATGACCGGTTTGCTTTCTTTCCAGAAAGGGAGCATCCGTCTTTTCGGCAATGAAGTGAAACCCCACAATAAGGCGGGCAATAAGTTATTTGGATTTATTCCTCAGGATTTTTCTTTTTATCAGGAATTAAGTCCGGTGGAAAATTTGGAATTTTTTGGTGCATGG
>PLCH01000333.1:0-5759 GCA_003135585.1 Chitinophagaceae bacterium | reverse complement strand
GGTATGAAACGCAGGGTTAACCTGGCGATAGGAGTCATACACGACCCCCCTATATTATTTTTAGATGAACCAACCGTTGGAGTGGATGTACAAACCCGTCATGCCATCATAGATTACCTGAAGGAATTGAATAAAAAAGGAACCACCTTAATTTATACTTCCCACCAATTAAACGAAGCAGAGGTCTTGTGTGACAAAATCGCCTTAATTGATGAGGGCAGGATCATTGCGCACGATTGGCTCAATAACCTTTTGCAGGAACATAAAAAGGATGGATTGGAGGAATTGTTTATAAACCTGACTGGGAAAGCATATAGGGATAACTGATGTTTAAACTAAAGGCCACCATACTAAAGGATCTTCGCATTTTATTCCGGGATAAGGTGGGCCTGACCCTAATGTTTGTGATGCCCATTGTACTGGCCATAGTTATTGCTGCCATTCAAAACAGCACTTTTGAATTGGTAAATGACAACAAAGTACCCCTGTTATTGTGTAACAAAGATTCGGGTGAGGCAAGTATCCAGCTGATGAAGGCCATTGAAAAAATTGGCATGTTTGAAATAAAGCAGGTTACCAAAGAACAAAGTGAAAAACAGATTACCGACCGAATGCACGCAAAAGACGCACTGGTGGCTATTCTAATCCCACCGGATTTTACGGCAAAACTAAGTTCAAAAGCAAAAACCATTTCCGGGGAAGCCTTGAGCAGGCTTGGATTACCCGCCGATTCGGTGACTGCTGACAATGATCCCTTGGATCCCATCACCATTTATTATCATCCCGTTTTGCAACAATCCTTTCGACAATCCATCCAGGGCGCGCTGCGAAGTGCCTTGCAATTGGTACAAACAAAACTTATCTTAAAAAGTATCTATTTTTCCCTAAATGAAAAGCAAATCCCCGATACCCTTGAAACGGAAATTGTCAACAATCAGATACCCATTAAGGAAATAACCATTTCGAGAAACGGGAGCAGAAATATACCAAATGCCACCCAGCATAATATACCGGCATGGACCATTTTTGCCATGTTCTTTGTTGTTATTTCCTTAGGCAGTAGCGTGGTAAGAGAAAAACTTAATGGAAGTTTTCTCCGGTTAAAAACNNGCGTTACGCTCGTACAAACGGCTGTCATTTTTTCCATTGGTGTCTGGCTATTTCCAGTAATTGGATTGCCCAAATTAAACCTTCCGGCCGATGTGGCAGGCCTGTTGGTTGTGTCTGTAATTTGTGGATGGTGCGCTGTCAGCTATGCCATTTGTGTTGGTGTTTTTGCCCAAACCCAGGAGCAGGCAAATGGATTTGGCGCGGTATCGATTGTATTGCTGGCGGCTATTGGAGGCGTAATGGTACCCAGCTTTGCGATGCCGGAATCTTTTCGGGGGATAATGAAAATTTCTCCATTGCATTGGTGTCTGGAAGCCTATTATGGTTTGTTCCTGGAAGGCGGGAAACTTAAGGATATTTTAATGAATATTTTACCTTTATTTGGGATTACCTTGCTTATTCAGGTCTTAACGTTTTATGGATTAAAAAGAAAAAACCTTATTTGAATCATTTATCATGGAAACAGCCGAGTTAAAAGAACAGTTAAAAAGACAAATAGTGGAATTCCTGAACCTGCTCAACGTAAAGCCTGAAGATATAAAAGATGATGAACCTTTATTCGGAGAGGGATTAGGGTTGGATTCCATCGACTCTATCGAACTCATTGTCTTACTCGGCAGGGAATACGGTATTCAGATACAGGATCCCAAAGAGGGCCGAAAGGTATTGGTGAACATTAATACCATGGCGGCTTATATTATGGAACACCGTTCGAAATAAATTTTTTTTCAATGTGAAGTTCATACCATCCTACAATCGCTGTTTATGCAAAGTCAATATGATGTCATCATTTTAGGCGGTGGTCTTGCCGGGCTGACACTTTCCCTACAACTCAAAGGAATTGATCCGGCTATTTCAATTCTTGTCCTCGAAAGACGGGAAACCGAAGCCCTTACTGCAGCCCATAAGGTAGGTGAGTCTACTGTGGAATTGGGTAGCCATTATTTGCGTGAAGTTCTTGGTCTCAAAGATTATCTGGAAAAGCATGAACTACCCAAACATGGATTGCGATTTTTCTTCCCTTCCCACAACAAAGAAAATATTTCCTCGCGGGTTGAATTAGGCCCACGGGAACGGTTACCTGCTCCCAGCCATCAACTCGACAGGGGCACCCTGGAAAATCATCTTGTTGAGCGGACAAGAGAGCTTGGAACAGATTGTGTGCTGGGTGCAACCGTTAAAGATGTCTTCATTTCCGACAAAGGACATATGGTTACTTACCTAATGGGAGAAAAGGAAATAAAAGTTCAGGGAAAATGGGTGGCCGATGCAACCGGCCGGGGAAGTTTTATGAAACGTAAACTGGAATTTCAAAAGCCGATGGAACATCATGTGAATGCAGTTTGGTGGCGGTTGAAGGGCGTCATTGACATCGATCNNGGATATTGGTTGTGGGTAATCCCGCTTGGGTCAAAAAATACAAGTATTGGAATAGTGGCTGATCCTGCTGTGCATCCTTTTGAAACCTTCAATAAGTATGAGAAAGCATTGGAGTGGTTGAAAATAAATGAGCCAACTGGATACAAGATGCTGGCACCGAAAAGTGCCGACCTCATGGATTTCAAAATTCTGAAACATTATGCGCACCACACAGGAAGGGTATATTGCGCCGAAGACCGGTGGGGCGTTACGGGTGAAGCGGGAGCTTTCTTAGATCCTTTATATTCACCCGGTACTGATTTTATTGCAATGAACAATTCCTGGCTATCTGATCTTATCACCAGGGATTTAAGGGGAGAGGATATTACCGGTCGCGCAAATGTTTATGAGCAATCGCATCTGAGGTTGGTGGATAACTGGATTCCAGTATACCAGAATAAATATTTGCTGATGGGAAATACCCAGATAATGGTTATCAAAATATTTTGGGATTGGGCAACCTATTGGTCGGTTCCAACACTTCTTTTTACCAATAAGGCTTTCACCAATCTGAATTTATTAAAGGAATTTTTTGCCTCGGCTAACGGGTGGGGGAGAAAATTTGGTGAACTAAACAAATGCATGCAGGATCTTTTCCTGGATTGGGCACCCCATGACAAAGAAATATTTTCGAATCGTTATATTGATCCCTACGATCTTCAGTATATGCGGAATTTTCAGCTGGATATTGACACCAAATACGAACCCGCCCAATTGGTTCAGAAGATTGCTCAGAATATGAAAATATTGGAACAGGTAGCTTCCGCCATTTACCGCCTGGTCAGTTCTCAAGTCAAAGGTACTCCCCCAAACATGAAAGTTGATCCGTATAAAATAAATTTGAATGCGGGTGTCTCAGAATCCCTGATTGAAATTGAAAACGATGATAACATTGACCCAGACATATCAAATGATGTTGATAGAATGTGGTTTTATAAGAAAAGGGAATTTGCCAAATGAACCCGCAAACTGATATTGGACAAAGGATTGAAAAGATCAGGGAGATTTTTCAAAAGGCCAATGCCAGCTCAACAACCGTGGAGGATTTGAATTTACTGGTGAACCAGTTGGAAAAAACGGAGATGACTTACCGCTCCATTGCATACGAAGCAGCTTCCATGGCCTTGGCCGTCAAAGATTTTTCAAACGGCAATGTATTGGACCGCTGGCGTTCATTTTTGGAAGGACCCGCCGCGCTGCACGCTGCGCAGGTGCATGCAGGGTTGGGTTGGGCAATGGCGCGGCAAAGAATCCCGGTTTTTCCCATTATTGAAACACTCGAACCATTAATGCGCTTTCGAATGTTGGATGGTTGGGGGTATTACAATGGCATTTTCAGACAAAGGCAAACCATCGGCAGCCAACCATTTCCTTCAGATTTTGACAATAAGTTTGTGCCCGGTTTTGATCAGGGTGTGGGCAGAAGCCTATGGTATAAAAGCAAGGGAGCCTGGGCCGACCTTCCTGAAACGGTAGCCGGATTTTCAGGATCCCGGCACACCGACCTTTGGAGAGGAATTGGAATAGCCTGTTCCTATGTGGGAGGATGTGATGNNATTTATTCTCAGGGAACTTTTTTCCTTGTCTTTCCCTTTCCAAATTCAATTGTCAGTTGGCGCCGCTTTAGTTGCAAGGACACGCAATAGTGCCAATTCAATTACCCAGGATATTGAACTAGCCTGTCAAGTATGGTGCCACCGGTCAGCCCAACAGGTATCGTCGATTACCGAGAATGCGGAACCTTCCTTAGAAGTGGACCCGAACGATGCTTACCCTATCTGGCTTTCCAAAATTGTAGAAAAACTTAGCTTAAACTGAATACTGTTTCCTGCAGGATTGTTAGTTTTAAACGAAGCAGGAGAGATGAGCATTGGCTCTTATCCAATCCAAGGCAAAGGAAAAAAAGAAGTGTGTGGCTTGTTGCATTCAAATATTATCTTTTAATTGCGCTATTTATAGCGGCTCCTGTGATCCTTACGATAGACGCGTTGTTTTTTAAACCGTTTTTATCCAGGCGCATAAAAAGGCAGAAACAATATTATTTAGATGTAAATTAATCCATGTAGAAAAATGTCGTTTAAAGAGGTTTACATTACGAGGACAGCGAGCTTTTTCCCAAACGATCCGGTTTCCAATGATGAGATGGAAGAATATTTAGGGTATATCAACAAAAATCCTTCGAAGTCAAAAAGGATTGTGTTGAGGAACAATGGCATCAAAAGAAGATATTACGCGCTGACCAAGGAGGGGAAAATCACGCATAGCAATGCGAAGATGACGGCATTGGCGGTAAGGGAGCTGTTTAAAAATGATCCGGGTCTGTTAAAATCAATGGAGCTGCTTGTGTGCGGGACTTCCTCGCCGGATCAATTGATGCCTTCGCATGCAGTTATGGTGCACGGAGAGTTGCCGGAAACGGGTTCCATTGAAGTTGTTTCACCGGCGGGGGTATGCTGTGCAGGTATGCATGCCTTAAAATATGCCTATATGTCCGTTAAGACCGGGGATGTACAACAGGCAGTTTCCACCGGGTCAGAAAGATTTTCGAGTCTTTTGCGTTCAGGCAATTTTGAAGATGAAATACAAAAGCTCGTTCAATTGGAAGAAAACCCGTACATCGGATTTGAAAAGGAATTTCTTCGGTGGATGTTGTCGGATGGGGCATCGGCTTTTTTACTATCTGATAAAAAGAATGAAAATGGGGTTAGCCTGCGGATAGAGTGGCTGGAGGGGGGTTCATATGCGAACGAAATGGAAGTCTGCATGTATATGGGGGGCGAAAAAATGAAAGATGGCAGTTTGAAAGGGTATATGGACTATTCACCGGAAGAAATAATTTCAAATTCGGTATTGAGTGTGAAACAGGATGTAAAATTATTAAGTGAGTATATCGTTCTCTTGGGAGGGATTAAGTTAAAGGAAGTATTGGATAAAAGAGGAGTACGATCAAGTGAGATAGATTATTTTTTGCCACACATGTCGAGTGAATTTTTCAAAAGTAAAATATATGATCAACTGTTAAAAAACGGAACGGGTATTACATATGACAAATGGTTTGTCAACCTAAGCAGCGTGGGGAATGTAGGGGCGGGGTCGGTGTACCTGATGATAGATGAGTTATTCAACAGCGGAAAGTTGAAGAAAGGGGATAAAATACTATTGCTTGTTCCGGAGAGTGCCCGGTTTTCCTATGCATATGGATTGCTGACGGCGTGTTAGTAAATAATTTA
>PLCH01000088.1 GCA_003135585.1 Chitinophagaceae bacterium | reverse complement strand
GTACGAATCTCATGGCTTATCTTATTTAGAACCGCAGTTTTTGATTTTTGAATTTCTTCCATTTTGCGCCGTATATTTTTTTCCTGGCGAACCGCTGTTTCAAGCAGTTCGGACTTTTCCACCAGTTCCAATTCCAGTTCCAATTTACGCGCATCAATTCCGTTGATGCGGTTTAGGTGAACCCTGTAGGCAGTCCAGATCAGACCAACAAGAATCGCAAGAACAATCCACCAGATGGAGAAATAAGTAAGGGTCAGAAAAAACAAGCACCCAATAATCAAAAAAAGATAATATTTTTTCATAAACTTCTAAGGTTTAACATCAGAGCCTTTTTGCCAATGGTATGCGATCAGGAATTCGGCTATTCCGTTAACAGAATAGTCCTGGCCTTATTTCTGGAAAAACTGAATTCTTTTGCTATTCCCAAAATCAAATACCTCTCTTCCTTAGTTGCATTAAAACAATAAAGGGGAAAACTCCATTTTTTTATGGAATACCGGATAAATAAGCCGGTTTCAAACTTCACATTTGCAGGGTTAATCAAAGTGTGCTGAATGGATAGCCCGACAAGTACATTCCCTATCACCTGGTAACCCAGCTCCATCCAGCTATATAAAAAATCGACATTTTTGCTTTCAAAGGAAAATACATATTGCGACTGCGAACTGAAAAAAAGCTTTTTATAATTCATCGCTGAATTTAATCCTGCTACCCCTCCTTTTAAGGAACCAGCCACCCCTCCAATCATCGGAGTAAATGAATAGGAAAACTCCCGATTTTCTGAAAAGGTTTTTCCTATATACACAGAAAAAGCGTGTAACCGTTCATAATTAAAATGGGATTCAAAATACCAGCTATTCTCAGTCTGATAATAAATAACCGGGATCACTCCCTTCAGCCCTTCCCTGTCAGCATAGAAATATTGCTCAAATCCTGTACTGGATTGGGCTTTAGTCAAATTGGATCCTATCATTATCATAGAAATCAAAAGTTTATTTCTCATTTTGTATTTTGATTACTTCCGCATTCTGTAATTTATCAAGAAGGCAAATGTCTTTCAGGTAAGGATTCCAATTAAAAATGAGGGTGTCAATCGGCCGCCATAAAATCACCCAGCTGAATATATCCATTCCGTTATTGATACTGCTTTGGACCTGAATCCCGTTGGATTTCAAAAGGGTCTCTATACCCTTGAAAAGCATCATCACCCCCATGCTTATGATGAGTAAAAACCAACCCCGTCTTTTGAATTTTTCGAATTCAGTTTCTTTCAGGCCTTTTTTTTCAGAAAAATGGCTGCGGATGGCTAAAACCAAAGGCTCAGCGTACTGCTCATCCATTGGCGTTTTATAAATAATCTTGTATTTAATACTGCTGTATCTTTTCGCCGAGATAACCGAAGACATGATATACTGTTCAAATTTGTGACTGAGATGCCTTTTGTATAAAGGCGCAGGATCGTGAGCATTAAAATAACCCTCTATGGTTTGTGAATCCACAGTAAGGAAAATGGAAATTCCTTTGGATAACAATTTACTGTTCATAGGGTCCGGGATGTTCGAATGAGAGCATCAAAGGAAAATTAATAGGGAAACACCTTGATTTGATAACGGATGCTGTTCAAATAAATTATCAATTAGCCGACTAGTATGAAGTGATAAATGAATTTTATTTAATTGAGTAAGTAAGTATACCTATTCTTGAGAAACATCATTCAGCAGGTTATCTGCGGCGGGACAGGATAAATCCCTGGTTGTAAATATTTTTCAGCCGTGTGGGCAAACAGGCGGGAAAAAATACGTGTTGCTCCGCGAACAGGAATATTTTTGGGAAAACCCGAACCAAGCGCCTTAAGAATTCATTCAGGCCAAAATTAAACAACTGCAGATATAATTGATAGCTGAAGGCCTGCCGGTTAGGAGCATACCAGTTAAAAATCAAAAGCGAAAGAATTAAGATAACTTATCACTGAAACTGTATTTTTTAATTTTAATTTTTTCAGGATATGATGGCGGTGCACCTCCACCGTTTTACTACTGATATTCAATTCTCCTGCTATTTGTTTAGATGATTGTCCATCCTTCAAATGTCCGATTATTTGCAATTCCCTTTCTGATAGCAGATTAATGTCAATCCTGTCCTCTTCCCCGCTAAAAATTTGTTCGGAAAGAATATTTTTAACTTCATTGCAAATGAAAATATTCCCGGCATTAACCTGCTTGATTGCTTCTATCATTTCGGCTGCGGTGGAATTTTTGGTCAAATATCCCTTTGCTCCCAAACGGAACATTTTTTTCACATAAGTAGGCTGGGAATGTACCGATAGAGCAATGACTTTGGTTAGAGGAGAATTTTTACGCAATAGTTTGATAATATCAAACCCAGTGAGAGGGGCCATGTTGATATCCAGAAATAAAATGTCCGGACGCTTCTCCTGTGCTAATTTTATGACATTTTCACCATCACCCGTGACGGCTATCACTTCAAAATTATCCTGCAGGCTAAGTAAATGGCCAAATGCTTCCCTAAGTAAGTTGTGGTCATCTACAATCATGATAGAAATCTTAATCATATGGCTTATTTATTATGATCGTTATTTATTGAATGGGGAAACTTGAAAGATCAAAATCTCAAATAGTGAATAATTTTTCTGCTTGTTAAAGATTTTTTTTGCCTGTCATCCCATTCTTACTGATTGTCGGACACTTAACGGGCAATCCAACTATTTATTGGATAGCTCTAAATGATAATTTAAATCAAGCTAAGTGTATACACTTAAAATAAAATTATTTGAATAAAATCAGCATTGCCAGAAAAAGATGAGACCATCCTTTGCATTTACAAATCAGTCAGCTTTTCCTGAAACCTTTAAATCAGGAAATTGGGTTGTTCTCATGATTTATTGGGGCAATTAACTAACCCTTTATTTCAATTTTCCATCGCATCAGGCGGCCGGATGAGTTCTTATTTTATTTACAACAGCGCATAAGTATAATCCACTACTATTCAAAAAGAAACGATGACCCTAAGAATAGACATTTTAAAAAACCGTTGTTCATAGGTATACAATTATCCCTGAGAAAAACCTATTAGTTCACAAAGTTTTACCGTTAGGTGACTTTCCAATGACAAAGATTAAAAGAACAGCCACTATTTTTCCCTCCATTTTATTATTTCTACTTGCCCTGGCATTTTCCGCACTTTCTCAAAAACCAACTTTAAAATTTGAACACCTCAACACCAACGCCGGTCTTTCCCAGAATAACGTATTGTGCGTATTACAGGACCGAAAAGGATTTATGTGGCTGGGAACTCGTGAAGGACTTAACAAGTACGACGGGTATTCATTCACTTTGTTTAAAAATGATCCGAAAGATAAAAATAGTATAAGCAATAATTATATCGCCGACATGCTGGAGGATTCCTCGGGCAATAT
>PLCH01000597.1 GCA_003135585.1 Chitinophagaceae bacterium | reverse complement strand
ATACCCGCTTTGATCAGAACCCGAGAAATGGCTTATCATTAAAAGGTAATTGTGTCCCTGAATCAGAGAAGGAGCTTTGCTGAAGGGGGGAGGACTGGTTGGAACGGTTCCAACGGGAGAACCTATGGATGCACATTCAATAAGGGAGGTTGCGGAAAAATTGGTCCCGGTATTTCCAGGAACACCGGACCAGTTACAGGCAACAAAAATCGAATTGGAAACAGTGGGATCAAAATTATATACTTCGTCGGGGGACCGGCCTGTTATATCAAATAACTGCCAGTCATAATCATCTCCTGCGTTTTTGGGTCTTATTATAAACTCCAGGCTTCCCGATCGAAAACAGGTGAATTTGTACCAGTAGGGGTTCAGGTCCCAATAACTAATAGACGCAGTTGAGCAATTAACCGGAATACTGTCATTTGCACAAATGGGAACAGCAGATTGGGAAAAGGTGGAAGTTCCGCAAACGGGAAATGCGGTGAGGGGAGTCTGCCCCAGGATAGTACATTTTTGTGCACTGACGGATGTTACAGAAAATAGGGTAAGCAGTATGGGTAGAATTCTAATTTGCATAATGGCGAATCTCAAAAATTAACCAACCAGACGTGCACATTTCTTTTCAGGTTGCCGACTTTTCGTAAAATACCATTAAACTGTCTTAAATGAAAGAAATATTTGATGATCTTTTAAACAGACATTATTCATATGTAAAACGTTGCAGGGCATATTCTCTGTCCCTGGCTAATAAACAGGTTGTTTTCATTTATTTGGCGCTTTTCCCCTATTTTTGCCGTCCTTGAAAAGTCTCAAATAAGAACTACAACTTATGGACAAATTGATTTATTTAGTTCCATTTATGGGGGTCATTGGACTGCTATATACTTTTGTTAAATTTAATTGGGTCTCCCGACAGGACGCTGGAACTGACCGGATGAAAGAGATCAGCAATTATATTGCTGAAGGCGCCATGGCCTTTTTAAAAGCCGAGTGGAAAATTCTGGGATATTTTGTTGTCATTGTGGCNNTATTAGGGATAATGGCAAAAGCAAACCCCAATTCCCATTGGTCAATCGCCCTGGCATTTGTGCTGGGTTCCATATTCAGCGCCACGGCTGGCTATATAGGTATGCGTGTTGCAACCAAGGCCAATGTACGAACGGCACAAGCCGCACGTTCAAGTCTCGCCAAGGCACTTTCGGTATCTTTCACGGGAGGATCCGTAATGGGTTTGGGGGTTGCGGGTCTGGCTGTTTTGGGCCTGAGCGGATTATTTATAATATTAAAAACAATATTCGCTCCTGAAGCGGATGCTAATTCCGCTGAGATGGTTAAGACCATTGGGATCCTGACTGGTTTTTCATTGGGGGCGGAATCGATCGCCTTATTTGCCCGCGTTGGCGGAGGCATATATACCAAAGCTGCCGATGTCGGTGCTGACCTGGTCGGTAAAGTGGAAGCCGGTATCCCGGAAGATGACCCCCGCAATCCGGCTACTATTGCCGACAATGTGGGCGATAATGTGGGTGATGTGGCGGGTATGGGAGCCGACCTTTTTGGTTCCTATGTTGCCACCGTGCTTGCTACCATGGTTTTGGGCCAGGAGACCATATCAGAAGATCAGTTTAGCGGTCTTGCTCCTATTATTTTACCTATGATGATTGCTGGCACCGGAATCCTTTTTTCCATTGTCGGCACCTGGTTTGTGAAAATCAGCGATGCGGGGGGTATCCATACAAATAATGTGCAAAAGGCTCTGAACATGGGTAACTGGGGTTCCATTGTCCTTACTGCTATAGCCTCCATACCCCTGGTATATTTTATATTACCGGAAACCATGATCCTTCGGGGACATGAATTTTCAAAATGGGGAGTCCTGGGCGCTATTGCCGTAGGCTTGGTGGTGGGAACCTTAATGAGCATGATCACAGAATACTACACGGCAATGGGTAAACGCCCTGTTTTATCAATAATACGTCAGTCTTCAACGGGCCATGCCACGAATGTAATTGGTGGTCTGGCAATCGGGATGGAATCAACTTTCCTGCCCACGCTTGTTCTTGCAAGCGGGATCTGGGGTTCCTTTACCTGTGCAGGATTATATGGTGTGGCCATTGCCGCGGCGGGCATGATGGCAACCACGGCCATGCAATTAGCCATAGATGCCTTTGGTCCGATCGCTGACAATGCGGGAGGAATTGCTGAAATGAGTGAATTGCCAAAGGAGGTAAGGGAAAAAACAGATGTACTAGACGCTGTTGGAAACACAACCGCAGCATCCGGCAAGGGATTTGCCATCGCTTCTGCTGCTTTAACTGCACTGGCTCTTTTTGCTGCATTTGTTGGAGTTGCTGGCATTGACGGTATAAATATTTATAAGGCCAAAGTTTTGGCCAGCCTGTTTGTTGGAGGTATGATCCCTTTTATATTTTCCTCCCTGGCGATTCGTGCGGTTGGAGAAGCTGCCATGGCAATGGTGGAAGAAGTACGCCGGCAGTTTCGAACCATTCCTGGCATCATGGAAGGAACAGGCAAACCCGAATATGATAAATGCGTTGCTATTTCCACAGAAGCTTCCATACGAAAAATGATGCTGCCTGGCGCAATAGCCATACTTTCTCCTTTGATTATTGGCTTTGTTTTGGGACCGGAAGCCCTTGGCGGATTTCTTGCCGGCGCAACCGTTTGTGGCGTTTTGATGGGTATGTTTCAGAATAATGCCGGAGGCGCCTGGGACAACGCCAAGAAATCCTTTGAAAAAGGCGTTGAGATCAACGGAGAAATGTATTATAAAAAGTCGGAACCTC
>PLCH01000229.1 GCA_003135585.1 Chitinophagaceae bacterium | reverse complement strand
CCTTGAGACTGATGAAAGAAAACAAGATCGGTGGCATTCCTATTACAGACGGCAGTCAGAAACTTGTCGGCATTCTTACCAACCGCGACCTTCGGTTTGAAGATGATTACCGCCGCAAGGTGAAAGAAGTCATGACCAAGGAAAATCTTATAACAGCGCCGGAAGGGACCGACCTTAAAAAAGCAGAAAAGATTTTACAAAAACATAAGATTGAGAAATTACCGGTAGTCAACAAATCCGGAAAATTGATAGGCCTGATCACCTATCGGGATATACTTCAGCTGACAAGTTACCCCCGGGCTGCGAAAGATTCCTATGGAAGATTATTGGTGGGTGCGGCTTTGGGTATCACCACCGACCTGCTTGACAGGGCAGCCGCTCTTCTTCATATAGGNNATGAAGGAGTCATCAATGCAGTAAAAAATGTAAAAAAGAATTTTAAGGACCTGCAGGTGATAGCGGGAAATATTGGTACTGCCAAGGGCGCCAAGGCACTGGCAGATGCCGGCGCTGACGCTGTTAAAGTGGGTATTGGCCCCGGTTCTATTTGCACAACCCGTATCGTGGCAGGAGCGGGTGTGCCGCAGATTACTGCCGTTATGGAAGCGGCATCCGCCCTGCAGTCAAGGGGAATCCCCCTAATAGCAGATGGTGGTATCCGTTATACAGGGGATATGGTTAAGGCATTGGCCGCGGGTGCAAGTGCTGTGATGATGGGGAGCATCTTTGCGGGTGTGGAAGAAAGCCCGGGTGAAACGATTATATATGAAGGACGAAAATTCAAGCAATACCGTGGAATGGGTTCCATTGGAGCAATGTCAGAAGGAAGCGGCGACCGTTATTTCCAGGATGCTGAGGATGGACTCAAGAAATTAGTTCCGGAAGGAATTGAAGGAAGGGTAGCTTTCAAAGGGAGCCTTAGTGAACTGGTTGTACAGTATGTAGGGGGCCTGCGTGCAGGTATGGGTTACTGTGGGGCGAGGGATATCAAGGCACTGCAGATGGCCCAATTCATAAAGATTACAAATGCGGGAATGATGGAAAGCCATGCACATGATATCGAGATTACAAAGGAAGCGCCCAATTATAGCCGGTAAAATGAAAAATCCGCAGGTCAAATTATTTTGCAAAAAAATTAAGAATTGAAAAAGTTCCGTCCGCTATTTTTATCCGTGCTCTCAAGCTTTCTTTTAATTGCCGCCTGGCCGGTTTCACCATTTACAGCTCTTATTTTTGTTGCTTTTGTACCCCTGCTCCTTCTGGAGCAAAAATGCAAAAACCGGTCTGTTTTCCTGGGATGGACTTATCTCAGCCTGCTAATCTGGAATATTGGAACTACCTGGTGGACCTGTAATTCCACCGTTCCCGGAGGAATTGCGGCTATAGCAGCAAACAGCCTGCTCATGTGCATCCCCTGGATCGGCTTTTATAATGTGAAGAAAAGAATGGGCGAGACCGCCGGCTATATATCCTTGATTATTTTCTGGCTTGCATTTAAATACATCCACCTCAATTGGGAACTGAGCTGGCCCTGGCTGACATTGGGAAATGCATTTGCCACGCACCCTGGTTGGGNNGAATATATGGGAACGGGCGGAGGAAGCTTTTGGGTAATGCTGTTGAATGTTTTGATATTTCAGCTGGTCAGGGAACCCGGAGAAAAAAGATGGACAAAAGAATTGCGCCCAAAAATCCTCTTGATTGCTTTTTTCGTGCTGATCCCGCTTGCCATTTCGATTTTATTAACTAAACTCCGGGGGGAACAGCAGGATCAAAAGCCACCCGTTAAAAATATCGTTATTGTTCAACCCAACATTGATCCCTGGGACGAAAAGCACGTGGCGGGTAAAGAGGAAGCGCAAATACAAAAACTCATTGGCCTGAGCGAATCGCTGATTGATTCTAATACAGCATTGGTGGTATGGCCCGAGACGGCCATCCCCGTCGCCATCAATGAAGACTCATTAAAGACAAGTTATTTCATGGCTCCGGTATGGGATTTTGCAAAAAAGCACCCTTTAATCAATTTACTTACGGGTGTGGAAGGATTTCGTTTTTATGATGAACAGCATAAGACCATTTATTCGCGCAGGATTCCGGATAGCCATGAATGGGTGGACGCCTATAACAGCGCAGTTTTGATGGATAGCGTAAATTTTCAGGTCTACCACAAATCAAAACTTGTTCCGGGGGCAGAGACGACCCCTTCCTTCTTGCATTTTCTGGATAGCTGGTTTGAAAAATTTGGAGGCACCACCGGCGGATATGCCAGGCAGGAAGAAAGAACCGTGCTGAGAGCTTATAATGGATCTTATAATATTGCACCCTCCGTTTGTTATGAGAGTATTTATGGAGAATTCATGTCGAAATATATCCATAACGGTGCAAGCATCATTGCGGTTATCACCAATGACGGATGGTGGGGCAACACAGCCGGTTATAAGCAATTGGAGAGTTATGCAAGACTTCGTGCCATAGAAACTAGACGGTGGATTGTTCGCAGTGCCAACACAGGTATCTCCTGTTTTATAGATCCCTTTGGAAGAGTCTTCAATCCCCAACCCTGGGATAAGGCTGCTGTTATCAAGATGGACATACCGGCTAAAACCGAGTTAACCTTTTATGTGGAACACGGAGAACTGATTTTTAAATTTGCTGTCCTTGCAACCATTTGTCTGGTATTATGGAATCTATTCCTAGTAATAAAAAGTAAAATCAGGCGTGGATAAGAAATTGTTTTATCGATCTTCTGAAATTTTCTACCGGACCGAAGGAATGGGCCCGCCCGTTCTCCTTTTACATGGTTTTGCCGAAGACCACAGGATCTGGGGTATCCAGACTTCTTTTTTACAAAAGAATTTCAGGGTAATAGTGCCGGATTTACCCGGAACCGGACTATCCGGAGGCATCCCCGATATGAGTATGGAAGGAATGGCAGATTGTATCAAAGTGCTGCTGGATATAGAATTTCCCCCCGAAAGTCCGGCAGTGCTAAACGGAATAATCGTGATTGGCCACAGCATGGGAGGCTATATTAGCCTGGCCTTGGCAGAAAGATATCCGGATTCGGTAAAGGCGCTGGGATTATTTCATTCCACTGCTTATGCTGATAATGAGGAAAAGAAAATGGCAAGAAGAAAGAGTATCGAATTCATACGGAAATATGGTTCTTCTGCTTTTATTGAAGAATCCTTTCCCGCTCTTTTTTCAGAAAGATTTAAAAATCAGTCCCCGGAAATAATAGCTGATCTGACCGAACGTTATGCCCATTTTAATCCGGAATCGCTCGTAACCTATTACCACGAAATGATGAAGCGTCCGGACCGCACCCATCTTTTAAAAAAAATCTCAAAGCCGGTTTTATTTGTAATGGGTGAAGAAGATAAAGCGGTGCCCCCTGACCAAAGCCTGCAGCAAAGCCATATGCCCTGTTTGTCTTATATTCATATCCTGGAAAATTCAGGCCATATGGGCATGCTGGAAGAGGCCGGTCGGTCCTGCACCCTGTTGAATGATTTTTGCAGCAGAGACTCCAGAAATTAATACCAAATAACAGTTTTAGAAAACTTAGTCACATGCCAAAAACCAAGGCAATTCCTCTTTCAGTCGCAAAAAGCATCGTCCTTGTAACCGGGGCCACATCCGGTTTCGGTGAAGCCTGTGCTGAAAAATTTGCTGCAAATGGATATGATGTTATTATCACGGGCAGAAGAAAAGAAAGGCTGGAAAAAATAAAAATCAGACTCGAAAAAAAATACAAAATAAAAACCCTGGCCTTACAATTCGATGTACGGATTAAAAAGCAGGTTTTTTCAACCTTTGAAAATATTCCCGAGGAATGGAAAAAAATTGACATCCTCATTAATAATGCAGGCCTGGCGGCGGGCAGGGATTTTTTTGAAGAAGCCAGCCTGGATGATTGGGAAACTATGATTGATACCAATGTAAAAGGGTTGATCTATGTTTCCAAGGCCGTTTTACCTTTTATGATAAAGCAAAAAAAAGGGCATATCATAAATATCGGATCCATTGCGGGAAAGGAAGTTTACGAAAAANNTCGATTTATTAAAGCACTTTTTAAAGGTGACGGCAATTCATCCGGGAGCTGCCGAAACAGAATTTTCAATGGTCCGCTTTAAAGGGAACAAAGAGCAAGCCCAAAAAATATATGAAGGTTATACCCCGCTGACAGCTGAAAATATTGCTGACATCCTATTTTATTGCGCCACACTTCCGCCGCATGTTTGCATCAATGAATTGGTCGTCAGCCCCCTGGCACAGGCCAATTCCTTTTACCTCTATAAGGCACCCGCGCGGAACGAATAATTCTTCATTTTAGTATGAAAAAGGCATAATACTTGTGACGGGATTGCAAATGTCCTTTCCAATGAGTATATTTATCTCCATAATCCTAATTCCCTAAAAAGCCAAAGGCATGAAAACTCGTTTGTTTACAATGTTCTTTGCTTTATATATTGTCCTATCCAGCCAAGAGGTGGCTGCGCAGGAAATAATAAGGCAGGAATCCTGCAATACCACTCCTTTTTCAACCCAGATTGACAGCCTCAAAAAATTATTCAGTTCAAAAGGTTTTATCGTGTTGCGCGAAGCTTCCATTTCGATGCAAAGCGAATATGAATTGCCCATTGTAGTACCTATGACACAGGGTGGCCTGTATGAATTTGTTTTTATAGGTGAACCAAGTTCCAGGTTATATGAAGTGAGAATGTACGACTGGAACGAAAAACAGGTGATCTATCAGAAAAAAATGTGGGGTGACGTGGATGGTAATATTATCAGTTATGCCTACATTCCTCAATTCTCCGAGTACCATATGATCAAGCCTGTCCAAATAAATAAGACCAAGAAAAAGCTTTGCGGATATGTTATCCTCCTAAAAAAAGTAAAGTAATTTATTTTGTCGGGGTTGCTGCTTNNCTGGTGGTGATGGGAGGTGAACTTGAAATCTTTGGCAGGACCCTTCGCTGGTCAAAATAAAATTTAAGATTGATGCGCTTATTGATGACATAATCTATGGAAGGGGCGATGTCAACTACCCTTTGTCCTCCAACAGGAAGGGCTGCGTTCTGATCCAGGTAACTATTGGAAGTAGCATCGTCCCGGATGCTGAAGTCAAAATGGAAGGTTACATCATTGTTTTTTCCACCTGAATTTATATTAAAGGGTAAAGCCAATCCCTTTTTGCGAAAACCAAGCCCAATGGTAAATGCCGTTGAGCGTGTTTCACTCATCTGGTAGTCAATTAAGCTCAGGCTCAGCTGACGGGATTTACTAATGGAGAAACTTGCCTGTATTTGGTTGACAAATTGCATTTGCAGATCAATCAGAGGTGAAAACTGTTCGTTTATGGAAATATTAGGGACCAGAAAATAAGGAACAAAATTACCCGTCAGGGTATCGATGAATCCAGGCTGCCTTATCCCAAACGGGTCCTGGTAAGTCAGGGAGGAATTGAAACTATTCATGCTCAGGGTGCTGGAATAGGCATTGGTAATACTAAAACTGGTAAATATTTTATCAAGTCCCGGAACACGGCTTAGACCATTGTAGCTTATACGCCAATTTGGTTTTGGGATAAACCCTGAAAATGGATTGGACCGGATATTGGGGTTGTCCTCATTAACAAGGGCAATGGTTTGGGGGCTCTTCCCTGTATAGGCAGCGACGAACGCAGGTATCAATACGTCCTGGGCATATTTCCCGTATCCTTTGTAATAACCGTCTGCACCCGGGACACCTGAATAAGGGTTCATTTTCCCTAGTCTTTCGGATATGACCATGCGGTAATTCTCAAATGTTTTGAATGATTTTGAAATTTCATTTGGTTTGAAAGTTTCGAACAGGGTCTTCAGGGAAATAAAACTCACACTGAAACTCCCGGCTGTGTAAGGATTTAATCTTGCAAAACCGCTGTTACTGGTAGTGTCTTTATATAATTCCGTATAATTTTTCCCAAAAGTTTTATTGAAGTTGATCGCAATATTCACGTCCCTGACGGGTTGCAACTGGGCGGTTATATTTAATATTTGATTAAAACTTTGCTGGTTCTGAAAGTTAAAGGTCGTATCCTGGCTTAGCAGTCCTCTTTTTCCCAGACGGTTCACAAAATTGGTATCGGGTTGCAGCCCAAATACATAACCCAGTCCTGGTTCTCCGGATCGAAAGTTCATTCCCAGAACCCTGGTGCTGTCCATGTATCCGAAGATGCTGGAGGAAGAATTTTCCGAATAATTAATGGTTATGTGCTTGACTGATGTGAATATTCGGCCCACTGTCTTTTCAAGCCCGTTTAAGACAGGGAGGGGATGGACATCCTTGACTGCTGTTTTTCTATTTTGAGCGCTGTCCCCCCTGGACCCCGTTGCAGGTTTGGCAGGGTTGGCTGCGGGCTGTTCCAGGGCACGCAAAAGCCTCCATTTTGTATACAGGCGGGTAAAATCAAGCTCGCCCGTAAGATTTTTTTGCTGTGTGTTCTGCAGGGTGTTCCCCAGGCTTATTGCCAGCAGCGAGGCCGTCGTCCATTGGTAGGTGGATGCATAACCTGCCCGGAAGGTAGTCCAGTCCAGAACAGGAATTTTGTTGGTCGGTAAGGTATAGGTGATGTTGGCATTTTGCTGGTAGGATACCGTTCTGCCTCCTTTCCAGAAATTGTCCCACATATGCCTGCGTTGTGATTTATCGAGCTTGCCGCTATCTTCATCCACCCAGGCTTTGTTGGTTGCGGTAAAATCGATATTCAGCGACCTTGTGATATCCCATCGAAGAATGTAAAGGCGGTCAAAGGTGAAGAATTTATTAAAGGTTTCAGGCAATACGCCTTTGGGTCCATCGATGTTGCGGGGACGGTAGGCCCCGAATTGTCTGTTGATATCTGCACGGAAGGTTATGGTTGTTGGTCTTGGATTAAGGTTAAAATCTTTTATGAGTGCAAGCCACCGTGATTTGGATTTGATTGTTTGTTTGAAGGGTTCCCAGTATTTGGGCAGTCCAATAAAAGTATACCCCAATCCTGCCTTATGAGTGAGCAATTCATCTTCCTCCGCTATTGGATTATGATGTTCAGACTGGGTATAGGAATAACTCAGATCGAAATTTTCAAGGCTCCATATTTTCAATTTCTTTCCGGTTGTATTTAATTTCCGGACATTGGTAAAATTGAAACTTTTAATAGTTGTGGCGTCAATTGCCTGCTGCTTGATGGAATCCTTTTTACTGGCCNNGGATATGCTAGCGTAAAAAGGAATGGACACCCCCGCTTTTTTGGGGATGAGCTTTCCTAGTTCCAGATTAGTTGCCGCGTCTATTTGGGTGTTGTTGTCCAGGGATCTTTCATTAATACGCTGATCAATGGTTCCGAAACCCACTGTTCGCATACTCCCGGACAAATACATGGTTCCAAGGTCTGCCAGTTTGATATCCACCCTCCCTATGGCAGCGTACCCTCCCTGATCATTAATGTTAGACAGCCGAAGTTCATCGAACCAGACCTCTGTGCAAACAGCAGCCTGCGTGGCATTTTGGATACCGAGAAAAAATGCAGACACCTGGCCCAGGTTGGGGTTACCGACAATTCCATAAATTCGTCCATTGGCGTCTTTTTCCTTGTAATACACCCCTGCTGTGCCGGAATTATTTCTGTTTACTTTTAGTTGGATCAGACGGCTTAGTGTCAAATTAAGATTGTTGGAATCCGGCCAGATATCCGTAGGGCTTGAAGCTCCCCATTTGGTTTTTATCAAAGGTATCCTGATCTCATAGAAATTGCTGACAAAATCACTGCCGATCCGGATCACGCCATATAAATCAAAATTGTTCATACAGTCACCGCAGCCGATGGATTCGGTATGGATAAACATATCCATTTTGCCATATTTGCGCAGATCCAGGTTGGTTGTTTTATAGACACCTCTTGCATCGCCAGGGGCCAGCGCGCAAATCTGCAGGCTCATTGCCTGTTCATTGAGCAGGATATTCACATTATTAG
>PLCH01000165.1 GCA_003135585.1 Chitinophagaceae bacterium | reverse complement strand
ATCCATTCCTTTGGATGCAAACAGACCTGCCATAATTTATCTTCTTCACTACCCTTAACTGGTTCATAATTGTAATTCCATCTGGCCCTAGGGGGAAGACTCATTAATATGCTTTCGGTTCTTCCATTTGTCCTAAGTCCGAAGCTGGTTCCACGGTCATACAATAGATTAAATTCAACATACCGTCCACGCCGGACTTCCTGCCATTCTATTTCACGTTCCCCGTAGACCTGACTTTTTCTTCTATTGACAATGGGGAGATAAGCTTTTAAANNTTTCCATTGGCAACCTGAAACTGAAACAGCCTTTGCGCATCCAGATCGTCTGCCGGACGCAGAAAATCATAGAATACCCCACCAATGCCACGCATTTCGTTATTGCGGTGCTTATTGGCAAAATATTCATCGCATTGTTTTTTGAATTTGGGATACCATTCCCTACCCATAGGGTCCATGGCCTCTTTAAATGTTTGATGAAAATGCCGGGCATCCTCTTCAAAAATATAATAAGGGGTAAGATCGGCGCCACCTCCAAACCAGCGGTCGATTACAGATCCTGCTTCATCGTATAATTCGAAATACCGCCAATTCCCGTGAACCGTAGGCACATATGGATTGACCGGATGGATAACAGTGGATATTCCACAGGCGAACCATTTGCTGCCATCAATTTTCAATTGCTCCCGCATGATATCGTTTACTCTGCCAAAAACAACGGAAGTATTTACGCCCCCTTTTTCAATAAGTTTACCATCAGTAAGAATTTTTGTCTTCCCGCCGCCGCCGCCGGCTCTTTCCCATCTATCCTCCCCAAAAAATGATTTTCCATCTGCATCTTCCAGGTCTTTGCAAATCTGGTTCTGCAGTTCATGGATGAAAACGATCCAGCTTTCCCTGAAAGCAGAGGTTTGGGTTTGGTTAAACACTAGTTCATTTTTTTAAAAACGCAAGCAACGCTTCTATGAATTTGTCAAATGCTTCAGTGTGCGGCAGGTGCCCCACATCATCTATTTCCGCCAATGGTGATCCCTTGATTTTTGCCTGGGTCTGCCTTCCCAGTTGCGGATAATTAAACATCGGTTTTCTAATTTTCTTACATTACTGGNNGAAAGCCCTGGCCTGATCTATTGAGGTATTTGGCAAAATGCCATGCCCGAGATTTGCGATGGTCCGGTGGTTTCCAAATGCCTTTAACATTGCCCTTACTTCCTTTTTTATGACAGGCAGCGGGGATAGCAATTTCGCAGGATCGAAATTTCCCTGAAGGGTCACCCTGTTTCCTACCAGTTTTCTCGCAGTCTCCGGCCTTATGCACCAGTCAATTCCGAGTCCGTGCGTGCCTGTAGCAGAGAGCCCTTCAAGCGATTGCCATGCACCTTTTGCAAAAGTAATGGTCAGTACTTCCTCTTTTAATGCGGCCACAAGCTGGCGTAAATATTTTAAGGACAGGTTTTCAAAATCATCCGGCCCCAGCAGACCTCCCCAGCTGTCAAAAATTTGCACGACATCGGCTCCGGCTTCGGCCTGTCCTCTTAAGTAGGCAATGGTTGTGTCAGTAATCATTTGTAATAATTTTTCTGCCATTACAGGCTGAGTGTAACAAAAGGCCTTGGCCTCATCAAAGGTTTTGGAGCCTTTTCCCTGCACCATATAACACAATATTGTCCAGGGAGCCCCGGCAAACCCGATCAGCGGGACTTTCCCGCCCAATGTTTTTTTTGTAAGCTTGAGCGCTTCGAAAACATAACCGAGTTCCTCCTCAACATCGGGAATGTGCAGGCGTTTAAGATCAGCAAGGGTTCTGATGGGGCCGGGCAACATCGGTCCTATTCCTTCCTGCATTTGAACCTCCATTCCCATAGCCATAGGAACTACAAGGATATCTGAAAAAATGATAGCAGCGTCAACCCCTATTTGTTCAACAGGCTGAAGGGTAATGGCTGTCGCCAATTCAGGTGTTTTACAGCGTTCAAAGAATGAATATTTTGCTTTCAGTTTCTGGTAATCGGGCAAATAACGGCCAGCCTGGCGCATCATCCAAACCGGTATTCGTTCTGTTTTTTCACCTCTCAATGCCCGTAATAGCAGGTCGTTTTTTTGTATACTCATATTGCTGCAGAGAAATGGGTCAGTAAGGGATGGGATGTGTTTGGAAATAGCTGATGGCCTCCTCAATCAGCATTTCTTTTCCCGCTGTTTCACCCACAATGACCTTGTTTTTGGAATATGTTTTGATTCTTTCTGCGGTTGTTTTTCCAATAGCAAATAAGACCGTATCCTTATTGATCTTGTTGACAGAGAAAAAACTATCCACCGCGCTCGGGCTGAAAAAAGTAATCCCGTCATAATGTTCTAATATCTGCTGGGGTTTGGCGGCAGTTTTGTAGACGATGATCTCATCTACCCCGATCCCATGTTCTTTTAATTTTCCAGGCAATTCATCCCTTCTCTGATCTCCACAAAAAAATACCAGCTCTGTTACGCCTCCAAAATCGATCATTGACTCGGCCAATGCAAGAGCCGAGCTCCCGGTTCCTGAAATAGCTTCTTCACCAAAATATTCTCCGATCGATTTTTGGGTGGCACCTGCCGTGCACCATATTTTCCAGCGGGGAATGGTACCGGATAAATAAGTTTTTACTGTTTCCACGGCGTTCAAACTGGTGAAGGCTACGGTAATGGGCCGCCGGGAAAGACCAGTAATAATTTCTTTCAAATCATCCCGGCGCAGCAATTCAGTTTCGATAAAGGAAAGGACATTTATGACAATACCTTTCTCCGCAGCTTTTTGAATAAGCAGCTGGCCGATGGGGTTAGTGCACAATAATTGACGTTTATTTTCCTGCATATTCAATTCGATCCACTATTTGTTGCCCTCCGTTCATCAGCAATTCCTCGGCTGCGGCTTTGCCTATATTTGTCGCCATTTCAAAAGGTAGTATCTTTTCAATTTCCGCTTTCAAGCTGCCATCAGGAGTCAGGATATTACGNNCAGCCAGAGCACCGACAGGGGTTGAACATCCCCCGAGCAGGCCTTTGAGAAAATCTCTTTCAAGCTTTGTACACAAACTAGTATTCTCATCATTGAATGAACCGCAGGCTTCGAATGAATAATTATCATTTTCACGGCAAACTACCATAATAGCACCCTGGGCAGGGGCCGGCAACATCCAGTCAAGTACAAGACTGTTTGCAGGCCGGAGTTTGATCCGCTCCAATCCTGCCTGAGCAAAGATCGCCGCATCCCACCTGCCTGTTTCGAGTTTTTTTAGCCGGGTTGACAGGTTACCCCGTAAATCATGTATGGTATGCCTGGGGTATTTATTCAGCCATTGTGCTTTGCGTCGCATGCTGCCCGTGGCTATTTCCGCCTGACTATTTCTGTCCTCTAAAAAATCAGGATTGTTCTTGAAAACAAGTAAATCATTTACGGGCCCCCTTTTCAATACCGCACTTTGAACTATGCCATCCGCCAATTGCATGGGCACATCTTTCATTGAATGCACGGCGATATCAATTTTACCATTCAAAAGGGCCATATCCAGGGTTCTTGTAAAAATGCCCTGAATACCCATTTCATATAAGGGAGTCTTTTGGTCAGCATCCCCTTCGGTTTTGAGGTAGATGAGTTCGGCGGGAAAACCTGCATTTCCCAGTAGTTGTTTTACCTGCTCAGCCTGCCAGCCGGCCAAATGGCTTTCCCTTGTACCGACACGGATGAGTTTTCCCATAAAGCTTAATTTGTTACGGGAGCCATGAATTCATTGATCGCTTCAATATAATGACAGCCTCTCTGATTATGTTGCCTCATCTTGGTAGCCATTCCATTGATGACCCGTTGGATTTTCTTATCCGGGCTGGAGGCAAGGACTGCAGCAATATCTGTGTCTAAAGATTGTATAAACAAAGGACGTTCGTGGATTTCTTTTAATTTGGTTTTTACAGCCCTCAGAACCGGAACATGTTTGCGCATTTCAAACCATTCAAGAAATGCAGAAAGCTGTTCTGCAATAATTGCCCTGGCCCTTGGAATTTCTGCTACCCTTTTCTGCAGGGTTTTGTCTTTTAATTTCGAGAGTTCATCCACATTTACCAGACTTATATTGGGTAGTTCCCCCGCCGAANNCGGAATGGAAAGGTCGATAATCAGTTTGTCGCCAGTATTTACCAGCTGGGATTGTAACAATACCGGGTTCGCGGCATTGGTAGCGACCAATATAATATCGGATGCTTGAATACAGGTTGCCAGCTCTTCAATGCGAGCGAATTGGACATTCACATCTTTGGCCAGGAGCACGGCTTTGTCCTGTGTCCGGTTGATAAGGGTGATATTATTTGTTTCGAGGTAATCAACCAGGTTCCTGCAGGTGGTATGGCCGATCTTGCCGGTGCCCAGCANNCGGCGGCAAAGGAAACGGAAACAGTCCCGTCACTTAGGGCCGTCTGATTTTTAATGGACTTGGAAGCCTGCAAAACTGAGTTCACCAGTCTTTCCAGGAACTCTCCCATGAAATCATGTTTTTTGGAAACTTTGACCGAATGTTTGATCTGGCCCACAATTTCATAGTCGCCAAGAATCTGGGAGTCCAGTCCTGCACCGACGTTGAAGAGATGCTCAAGGGCTTCCCTCCCGCTTTTGATATAAGCCAGACTGGTAAAGTCCTTCTTTGCACCCGTGGTCTGCGTGCATAAAAGATCGATAAGAATCGCCGCATCCTCGGCCACGCCATAGATTTCAGTGCGGTTGCAGGTAGATAAAACAAACAATTCAGATATACCGTAGGAAGGAGCCAGGACAAGAATGTTTTCATATTGCTCGTTGCCGATGGCAAACGAGCCTCTGACAGAAGCATCCGTTTTCCTGTAGTTAATACCCGCTATAAAAAATTTTGAAATATCTGAAGGTTTGGTTCCGCGCATTCCCGATGATGATTAATATGGCAGTGCAAAAATACTGGCAGCAGATCCTTTAAACGAATATTTATGTCACCAGACTGTCATTTATGGGATCGATTTGATCCCCGTATTATAGTTTTGCAAACGCTGACTAAAACTGATTATGGCAACAGATACAAGGCGGGGAATTATTTTAATGAACCTGGGTTCGCCGGATTCCAATTCCGTTAAAGACACCCGGAAATACCTGAATGAATTTTTGATGGACGAACGGGTAATTGATTCCTCCTGGCTGTTGCGTTTTTTTTTGGTCAGGTTTATTATTNNTCTGGACCCCGGAAGGATCTCCCTTAATAGTTCTTAGCAAACAATTGCAGGAGGCTTTGCAGAAAGTAGTAACCGAAAATGTTGAGCTTGCCATGCGTTATGGAAGTCCTTCACCCAGAAAGGCTTTTGACAATTTATTGAAAAAAGACCCCCTTCTGGAAGAAGTGGTGTTGGTGCCCCTGTATCCGCATTATGCAATGAGCAGTTATGAAACTGCGGTGGAATATGCGAAAAAAATTCACAAAAGATTCAATTATCCTTTTAAGCTAACTACATTAAAACCCTATTATAACCAGACAGATTATGTTTTTGCGCTGACGGAACATATCAGACCCTGGCTTCTGGAGCCATACGATCACATTTTGTTCAGTTATCACGGAATTCCGGAACGCCACCTGAAAAAGTCGGATCCGACCGGTCATCACTGCCTTGAAATTGCCAACTGTTGCGGGACTGCTTCCAGCGCGCACGGGCATTGCTACCGTCACCAGTGTTTGCAGACAACAAAATTAGTTACCGATCGCTTACAACTACCAAAAGACAAATTCAGCTATTCTTTCCAATCCAGATTGGGAAGGGAGGAATGGCTAAAGCCTTATACCGATTTTCGGTTGGAAGAAATGCCAAAGGAAGGAATTAAAAAATTGCTTGTAATCTGTCCGGCATTTGTCAGCGACTGCCTAGAGACGCTGGAAGAAATAGCTATCCGGGGAAAAGAAAGTTTTTTACAGGCAGGTGGGGAATCTTTTAAGATGATACCCTGCCTGAACACAGATCCTCTTTGGGTTAAAGCCATCGGCAAATGGATCGGTGAATATTCGTCTGGCAGCACTGAGATGGTTTTACCTTAGATTACAAATCAAAAAAAATGTATCCCTATATCAAGGCGCTCCATATCATATTTATTGTTACCTGGTTTGCGGGTTTGTTTTATATGCCGCGCCTGCTGATCTATAATACGGAAGCCGCTGAAAAACCTGCAGCAGAGAGGGAGGTTTTAAGGACGCAATTTGCCGTGATGATAAGAAGGTTATGGCTGGGCATTACCTGGCCTTCGGCTATTCTTACCCTGATATTCGGACCATGGCTCTGGTTTCTTCTGGGTGCGACGCCCGCCTGGCTTTTAATCAAACTTATTTTTGTAGCAGGCCTGATTCTTTATCATTTTTCATTGGATATCCTNNTTATCGTCAGCAAACCAAAGGGCTGTTTAAATATAGTTCCCAACAATTGCGAATCTGGAATGAAATGGCAACTTTGTTCCTTTTTGCCCTAGTATTTATTGCAGTGGTAAAAGAGAGTTTGAACTGGATATGGGCTTTAACAGGACTCGGTTTAATACTTATTATTTTAATGGCTGCAATAAAAATCTATAAAAGACTGCGTGATAGGACTAAATGATTCCCCCCGTGATCCAAATAAAAAAAACCTTCCCTAAGAGAAGGTTTTATATACTAAGGGGCAAAAAGGTGGTCTTTCAGGAACTGGTTCCCAAACGATAATTCCCAGGCATTGGCGAGTTCAAACTATATAGTATGGGTTTTTCTAAGGCAATACAAGAGATTAAAAACGGGAAGGTTGCGGATTGATTAGAATAAGGTAGACACACGATCAAGGAAGTGAATAAAAGGAAGGGGAGTAGGAATACCCCCCTTTTTAACCCCTAAACCCTAAACCGTAGAAAAGGTTTTTCATACAATGCAATTACAAATAGCTTTCTTTAACCTATATAATTGGTAGTCAAACTATTAAACAAGGTCAGGTTATTTTAGATCCTATTAAAAACCAAAGGTTTAGCTTAAAAACAACGATCCCTTTGTATTTTTTTAATTAAAGTCACAAATTATGCCAAAGCGGGGAAATGTGGATAATATTAGACTTTTGGCTAAATATTAACAAAGAATCATCCCAATTCTTAATTTTGTTCATTTTTTACAGTAATTGGGTTGAGTTTCATTTTTTACATCATTTAGCTGCCTATTTCGGCTTAGCTTTGCCCATTTTCCTTCAAAGACCCGCGGATTAGCATATGGCACCCAAGTACAAGGAATACAATCAATTGAATCTGCCTTCCATTGGCCAGGAAATACTTGGAAAATGGGAAAAAACCCAGGCCTTCTCCAAAAGCATAGAACTAAGGGAAGGGGCGGAATCTTTTGTCTTTTATGAAGGTCCCCCCAGCGCGAACGGTCTGCCCGGAATCCACCATGTAATCAGCCGTACCTTAAAAGACCTGGTATGCCGCTACAAAACCATGAGGGGATTCCAGGTAAAACGCAAAGGCGGCTGGGATACTCATGGACTTCCCGTTGAATTGGGCGTGGAAAAGGAATTGGGCATCACAAAAGAGGATATTGGCAAAAAGATAACCGTTGAGGAATATAACCTGAAATGCCGGGAAGCCGTTTTGAGGTATAAGGATAAATGGGATGAGCTCACAAAAAAAATGGGTTATTGGGTAGATCTGAATGATCCCTATATCACATTTGACAATAAATACATCGAAACCTTATGGTGGTTACTGGCCAGGCTTTACAAAAAGGGGCTGTTGTATGAAAGTATAAGCATTCAACCTTATTCTCCGGCTGCAGGAACGGGTTTAAGCTCCCACGAATTAAACCAACCCGGAACCTACAAAGACGTCAAGGATACCAGTTGCGTAGCCATGTTCAAAGCTGTTGACAATAAAAAAAGCCAGTTTCTATTTGAAGCTGCAGAAGACAAGGAGCTGTACTTCCTCGCATGGACAACTACTCCCTGGACGCTTCCCTCCAACCTTGGACTGAGTGTGGGGGCCTCTATTGATTATGTAATGGTCAAAACTTTTAATCCTTACACCCATCTGCCTGTTCAGGTGGTTCTTGCCAAAGCTTTGTTGTCTAGGTATTTTAAGCCGGAGGGAGAAAATGCAGGCTTTGAAGGGTATAAGGAAGGCGATAAGATCCTGCCATGGAAAGTATTGTCGGAGTTTAAAGGCAAACAACTCGAAGAGTGCCGCTACGAACAACTTCTGCCCTTTGAAGCAAACAAACCTGAAAATTGCGGGGGCGATCCCTTTAGGGTCGTCCTGGGAGATTTTGTTACTACAGAAGAAGGGACTGGCATTGTTCACACGGCTCCTGCCTTTGGGGCGGATGACTTTAAGGTTGGCAAAAAATATGGACTAGGTATTCTTATCATGGTAGACAAGCAGGGAAAATTTGTGGATGGATTAGGTGAATTTAGTAACCGGTATGTAAAAAATTATAAAGACGACCCAAATTGGGTGGATGTCAATGTTGATATCTGTGTTAAATTGAAAAAAGAAAACCGTGCTTTTAAGATCGAGAAATACGAACACAGTTATCCACATTGCTGGCGTACGGATAAGCCCATCTTGTATTATCCGCTGGATGCATGGTTTATAAAGACAACGGCTGCCAAAGAAAGAATGGTGAATTTAAACAAAACCATTAACTGGAAACCCAAATCCACCGGCGAAGGACGCTTTGGCAATTGGCTTGAAAATATGGTGGATTGGAACCNNTCATAAACCTTGGGTGGATGAAATTGTACTTCTGAGTGAAAGTGGCAGACCCATGAAGCGGGTTTCTGACCTGGTGGACGTGTGGTTTGATTCCGGCGCGATGCCCTATGCCCAATGGGGGCTGGATTACGAAAAGCTAAAAAAAGGGGACGATAAACCTTTCAGGGCGCCATTTGAACGCAATTATCCGGCTGACTTTATAGCGGAAGGAGTAGACCAGACCCGGGGCTGGTTTTATACATTACACGCCATTTCTTGTCTTTTGTATGATTCTGTTGCCTACAAAGCCTGTGTCTCCAACGGGTTGGTGCTTGATAAGAACGGTAATAAAATGAGCAAGCGCTTAGGCAATGTGGTTGATCCATTCAAAACAATTGAACAATTTGGTGCGGACGCTACAAGATNNGGCTTCCCCATGGGAGAGCATGAAATTTGATTTTGATGGAATCCGGGAAGTGCAGCGAAAATTCTTTGGAACCTTATACAACAGCTACCATTTCTTTGCCCTGTATGCCAATGTGGATGGTTTTAGTTTTGCGGAGGCGGCCATTCCATTGGAACAAAGACCGGAGATAGACCGTTGGGTACTCTCCTCATTGAATACATTGGTGAAAAAAGTCAGGGAAAACCTGGATGATTTTGAGCCGACAATTGCGGGGAGGTTGATTGAAGATTTTGTAGATGAACAACTTAGCAACTGGTACGTGAGGTTATGCCGGCGGCGTTTCTGGAAAGGGGATTATCAAACCGACAAGATAAGTGCCTATCAGACCTTATATGAATGCCTGGAAACGATAGCCGGTTTGATGGCGCCTGTATCTCCCTTTTTCGCAGATTGGTTATTCGGCAATTTAAACACTGTCACAGCCAGAAAAAAAGTCCAATCCATACACCATACCGATTTTCCTGCTCTCAACGAAAAACTTATCGATGAATCCCTTGAGGAAAGGATGCAGCTGGCACAGGACGCCTCTTCCCTTATTTTATCCCTGCGGAAAAAAGTCAATATTAAAGTCCGGCAGCCTTTGCAAAAAATGTTGATCCCAGTATTGAATCCTTTTATGAAAGAGCAACTCCAAAAGGTTGAGGATCTTATCAAGTCTGAGGTAAACGTAAAGGAAATTGAATACCTGACGGAAACGGACCGGTTTATAAGTAAGAAAATCAAGCCTAATTTTGTGGCGCTGGGCAAGAAACTCGGCGCCAAAATGAAGCCGGTCTCTGCTGCATTGGGCAGCTTTACCCAGAACGACATTGCAAAATTGGAAAAAGACGGTAATTATACTTTGTTAATTGATAACGAACCCTTAATATTACAGGTTAATGAAGTAGAAATCACAAGCGAGGATATTCCCGGCTGGGTGGTGGCTAATAAAGACAAGCTAACTGTCGCTTTGGATATTACAGTTACCCAGGAACTGGCCAATGAAGGCAACGCCCGTGAACTGGTGAACCGGATCCAGAAAATCCGTAAGGATAACGGTTACGAATTAACCGACCGGATACTGGTAGAAATCGAAGAAGCATCCACACTAAAGGAATCCATTACCCGATTTAATGACTATATTTGCGCCGAAATTTTGGCTGATGCAGTTGAATTAGTACCCAAGATAGCTAATGGCATTGAAATTGAAGTGAATGATGTTCCTTTAAAAGTGTTTGTTACAAAAAAAGCTTAACAGTATGGCAACCAAGAAGAAAGCGGCAAAACCCGTGAAGAAAGCTACCGGTTCTAAAAAACCGTTACCCGTTAAAAAGGCAGCGGCCAAACCAGCACGCCATCACCCTATAACAGCAAAAAAATTGAAGAAACCATCTCCAAAAAACATGGTAAAGGCTGCCATTAAAAAACCAGCACCTGTGAAAAAGACCTCTGTGGCCAAGAAACCTGCAGTAAAAACTCCTGTACGTCCGGCACCAGGTAAATCTTCCCCCCAGGCCAAACA
>PLCH01000568.1 GCA_003135585.1 Chitinophagaceae bacterium | reverse complement strand
GGCCTGATGACACCATTTTCCATCCACGGAAATGCCCAATATTTCGGCATTGTATTTCCTGAAATATTTCAGCATTTCATTGTATAGCGCAATCTGATCCCTACAAACCGGGCTCCAGTCCGCAGGATAAAAAGTAAGGATAACATTCCTTCCCTTTAAATCTCGCAATGCAATCCTTTTGTCTGGATTGGTATTCAATTCAAAATCGGGGGCAGTATCTCCTTTTGCTAACATTTTTTTATTTTTTATTTTTTTATCCTTTATCTTCTTCCAGGTCATTATGATCATCACCACCCAGACTGTAATAGTTATTTTCTTCGTCTTCTTCACCAATGGCTTCGTCAGGGTCATCTAGTTCTGCCCCTGGAATATCCAGATCACCGCCTGACATGTCATCTTCAAAACCCTTTTCATTCCGTTCCGTATCTTTTATTATTTCTCCGCTAACTTCAGAATTGTCGTCCGGATTTATGTCTTTCGCTTTTTTTTCTTTTTTGTAGATGTCCTCATTATCTGGATAAATTGGAAGCGGGTATTCCACTGCTTTGTCTATCTCTTTGTCTGACGAGTTTTTTGCTACTTTGAAATCCATAATTTTTTACCCTCCCTAAATCAAATTTAGTGTAATAACCTGCACTGTCCATATAAAATTTATTATTAACATCCGGTGGGCCTGTCCCCATTTTGCCTCATTTTTTAAGCTCTGATTACAGAACCGGTTGAAGGGGGATGTAAGTTAAAACCGAAAAAGCGAAAGGGATTCGAAATCAATTTTCAGGGGGTATATGGCTGGCCAAATTCCTGACTTGGCATAAAGCGAGTGAGGTGAAAAAAAATATTCAATTATTGTTTTAGGGTATCATTCCTTGATTACCCTTTCCACATGGATTTCGTTATTGAAACGCAATTCCAATAAATAAATGCCTGCACTCAATTTCGTTCTTGCAAGATCGACCGGGATTATTTTCGGACCTGAAGATTCCTTTTGTTGCCGGTACAATTCCCTTCCGGTAACATCGAGTAGTCTTATACCAACTCCACCTGCCGGTGCCTTGTCAAACTGAATGGCCAGGTTATCGGTAAATGGATTATTCAGTATTTTAAACCCACTTTCTGTAGATTGGCCTTTCACGATAACAATTCTGCTGAATTCATATTTGCCATCTAAATCTATTTGTTTAAGGCGATAGTAGTTATTCTCCTGCGGGGGGTCTGGATCAATAAAGGAATAGCTGCGTTTTTCAGAGCTGTTCCCACTGGCCGGTACGGTTCCTATTTTTACAAATCCGGTATCCGAGTAGGATCGTTCAATTTCAAAAGCCTTGCTGTTTACTTCAAGGGAGGTGGTCCAATCGAGACGAATATTTTTCTCATTCAGCCTGCCTTCAAAATCCAGCAATGTGATCGGTAATGCCGTGCCTACCACACCTGCTCCAAACCCGGAGAATCCGTTGGTGAAATTGAAAGAGAGTGCAGTATTACTCGCCAGGCTGCTGACGATAGGACTTCCAATCGTTATAGCACCACCGGCTCCGGAACTGAGGGGTGTTACATTTGAAATCTGGTTGGTGACTTTTACCAACTGTATATTACTGATGTTTTGACTCGTGGCCGCCTGCCACCCATTTACCTCGGCCTGCGTATAATAAAGGGTGATTGTATAGCTTCCTGCCGGATTATTAGTAGTTGGAAGGACATGAAAGGTCTTATCCATCAGGAAATTTGCCGTATTGTTGTTCCAGAATGCCGTCGCCCCAGTCCCCTGACGGTCTACAGTTATCTGTGTGCAACCATAATTAAAATTGCTAAGGTTTTGAATCCGCGCCATCAGCTTATGGGTGGCCTGGTCATAATAATAAATATCCGCATTGGGTCCGAGATATTCCTGTCTGGAAGAATTGATAACTGTTTGTATCTGCGTGCCAGGATCAGCATAAACAAGTTGAATGATTGGTTTAAATCCCGAAGGGTAATAACTAAAGCCGCTAAAGCTTCCGGTGCAATTGATCGTCTGGAAAACATAACTAGAGTTGCTGTTTCCGTCTGAATAAGCTTCGCTATTATCGCTACTGCTGGTTGACAAGCCGTCGTCGTAGCATATTTCTACTACTATATTGGAACTACCGTCCCATGTAAAGGGTGTTGTAAATACAAAATTGTTCCAGCCGTCTGCCGTTGTAAAATTGGAACTGTATACTGTTTTAAAACCAACATCACTTAAAGGAAATTCGGTGGATGAGTTATAAAGGGATCCATGGTTTGTCTGTCCCATCTTAATGGTAAGGCCATTATATACAAATGAGCTTCCGCTGTTTTTTGAAATATTAAGGGCTAATCCGACAATATTACCTGCGGCGACGCCCGCGGCTTTTAATTCAGCTGCCAGGTATAAAATCTGGGATTTTTGTTTGGTAAAAGACGCTGCGAATGGACTTGACAATAACCCTACATTTGATCCAAGTGATTTGGTAACATTCACAGGACCATAAGGCGCAATATCGTTGTCATTGATGGTAATCGTAAGATTGGGTCTTCCGTCTCCAAGGACAGCGTCCCCCCCATTATTATTGACCGTGAAACCGAGCGTAAAATCTACTGTTCCCTCCACACTCGCGTCATCGTAAATGCGGACGGTAAAAGATTGGGGGCTGGTGGAACCGGCAGAAAAGTTCAGAGTTTTACTGGGAGCGGCAAAATTTCCATTGGTGGTAATATCAAAATTTATTCCTTCGGTTGCGGTTCCCCCTGCAACATTCAGGGTTGCCGTTGCATTTACCGAAGGACCGTTGCCAATAACCATATTATAAGTATAGTCAGTATAAGAACGGCACCCCGATGTGGCGGCGGTTGCTTCCGTCACCTGGTCATTTGTTATTTCAAAATCAATTTTAGGGATACAGGGTGTGGGGGCTGCACCAGGGGCAGTTCCTCCCAGGGAATTGGCTAAACTGATCCTGGCCGGGCTTGCTGCGGAAGCGAGCATCCTCGTTTTTTGACCGGCCGTAAAAAGAGTATAACAGTTGGTATAGTTCATGTAATTGCTCTCGGTATTAATTGTATAGGGAGTGCTGGTACATGCATTGGTGCCTGCTCTGCAGACAAAGCCTACAGGCTCAGTGATTGGATCTGTATCGCATACCTGATCTCCCTGGGC
>PLCH01000283.1 GCA_003135585.1 Chitinophagaceae bacterium | reverse complement strand
GGAACGGACTGAGCGAAAAGGAAAAAAGAAATGCAGCATTGAGCTGGGAGGACTATGAACGCCGAAAGAAATTGAGTCCGGCTTTTGTCAGGTCCCTGAGTGAGACGATTTCAAAAAGTTTCCATTCCTGGATAGTGGCAAGGAAAAAAAATTCCTTTAAAGTTTTTGAAAAAGATCTGGNNAATAGGCTATAAAGGGCATCCTTATGATGCGCTGCTGGATGATTATGAAAAAGGTTGTACCGTAGCGCTATTGGATAAAACTTTTGATGAAATCAGAAAACCGCTGAAAGAACTGCTGGATAAAATCAATTCAAAAAAACAGGTGGATAATTCTTTCCTGCATCAATTTTATCCAAAACAACAACAGTGGGATTTTGGTATGAAAATCATTCAAGAGCTGGGATTTGACTTTGAATCAGGAAGGCAGGATCTTGCCGAACATCCGTTTACAACCAGTTTCAATAAAAATGACGTTCGTATTACAACCCGGATAGATGAAAAGGATTGCAGCAGTATGATCTGGAGTTGTATCCACGAAGCCGGTCATGCTTNNGCCCCTGGGAGAACCTGCCTCACTAGGCATGCATGAATCCCAATCCAGGCTCTGGGAAAATAATATTGGCAGAAGCCTTGTTTTCTGGAAACATGCTTATCCCTCCCTTCAGAAGGTTTTTCCTGCCCAATTGAATAAAATACCGGTCACTGAATTTTACAAGGCCATCAACAAAGTGGAACCTTCCTTTATCCGGACCGAAGCCGATGAGCTTTCTTACCACTTTCATATTATTATCCGTTATGAATTGGAAAAATTATTGTTGGGGGGACAGTTAAAGACCGCCGACATACCTTCCTGGTGGAATGAACAATATAAAAATTACCTGGGCCTCCACATCCCCGATGATAAAAAAGGCTGTTTGCAGGATGTTCACTGGAGCCATGGCAGCTTTGGGTATTTTCCAACTTATAGCCTTGGAAGTCTTTATGCAGCACAGTTATTCGCTGCGGCAGGGCAGCAGATCCCTGATCTTTCAGGGGCTGTTGAAGCGGGTGATAACCGGCCCCTGCTAGGGTGGCTAAGGAAAATGGTTCATCAGCATGGAAGGATGTTCACAAGCGAGGAATTATGCCTCAAAGCAAGCGGGAAAACACTCGATGTTAGGCTGTTTTTACGATACCTGCTTGACAAGTTCAGTAAAATTTACGAATTTTGATCCTTTAATTCCAGGTCTTATGAAAAAAGCCTTTCGACTTTTTCTATTATTTCTCCTGTTTCAGGGAACATTTCCCTCCTGCAAAAAATTTGTTCAGCAACAAGAGCTGAATGCCCTTGTCAAGATTATGACAACCGGAGTCTGGGTAGTTACAAATTATTCTGAAAACGGCACCAATATAACTGCTGCATTTTCCGGTTACAGTTTCCAGTTCAAATCAGATGGAACCGTAACGGGTGTCAACGGCAGCACCATTGTAAATGGGACCTGGGCCGGTGATATCAACCTCCAGACCATTACTTCTGATTTCCCTTCTGCCGGCACACCCATAGATAAATTAAATGCCGTATGGAAGATTACCGATAGTTATGTAGATTCCGTAGCTGCTAATACAAGCATTAATTCCCAGACAGATTACCTGAGCCTTAAAAAACACTAGGTCTCAGGGTTAGTTTTTGCGTCCGGTATTTGTTAATTCTATCTCCGCCTTGTCTTTAAGGTTTACCTTCAGACAACCTTTCCCTCCCTGTATTACCTAGGACTAAAACGAGGACTTAAACAATTTTTCTCCAAAGATGTGCGTTTCACTTAAAGTTTTGGTAACTATTACCGAAACTGTTAGGTTTTTAGAGTATATATCCTAGACCGTAAACCCTTAGTCATGCCCTGTTCTTCCAAATGCAATAAGGAGAAATTAGCGCTCCTCTGTGAAAACTACTTGAAGGAATACATAATCCTAAAACTGTCTATCCGTTGAAAAGAAAACTACTTTTACCTCTTATTGCAGGAATATTGTTGTCTTCCTGGGCGAATGCGCAGGCGCCCGTAGGCAAATTTACCGAGACCGTCACTTCCGGCTGTGCTCCTTTGTTGGTGACATTTGTAGATCAATCAAGTAACAATCCCACATCCTGGTCCTGGAATTTCGGTGGTATTCCGCCATCAGTCGTCCCTGGCACCAGTACAAGTAATACGCAATCCGTATTTTTTAATGCTCCCGGAACCTATACCGTAACTTTAATAGCAACCAATGGAAGCGGTAGCAGCAGCCCTGTCCAGCAATCCATCACCGTGCTGGCTTCTCCCATTGTAAATTTTATAGCAAGCGATTCAAATGGCTGTTTTCCCATGCATGTCGGGTTTAAGGATCTTACCACGCCGGGCGGAGGAAGTACAATTGTAAGCTGGAGTTGGGATTTCGGAGATGGAAGCCTTGATACGATTAATCAAAATCCCTCTCATATATACACTTTGACCGGCCAGGATGCTGTATTCCTCCAGGTCAAAAATAGTAACGGATGTGTAGGAAGCCTTCAAAAATCAAAATACATAAACATACCCAACGGTATCAGTCCGAATTTCAGCAGTTCGGTGACGACCAGCTGCAAACCGCCAACAGCGGTCAATTTTACCAACCTTACTTCGGGAGGGGCGCCTGCCATAACCTACTCGTGGAATTTTGGGGACGGCGCCACTTCCAATCAAATCAGTCCAAATCATAATTATTTAGCAGCAGGTACGGATTCCGTTACACTTATTGCAACCAGTCCTGGCAGCGGAGCCGGAGCCGCAGGCTGTACTGACTCTTCCAAACAGGCTGTCAAGATAACTTCCATAAACGTGACATCCAGTTTTATAGCCCCGGATAGCGTATGTATTGGGAACTCG
>PLCH01000422.1 GCA_003135585.1 Chitinophagaceae bacterium | reverse complement strand
GGTATTGGTATTTACACAAATGGAGTCATTCCCCTTATCGCCGCATATGCATGATTTCAGGGTACCAGGAACGATCTTATAAATTCTTTGGCTTTCAATCAGCAAACTCTTCTTAATTTTGCCCATCTTTTATCTTTCACCCTGTATTTATTGCAGCGGATAAAAGCCATTGAGAATATGATACACTTTGAAAAATTCGAATTGAATAACGGCCTGAAAGTAATTATACATGAAGATCAATCCACCCCCATGGCTGTGCTCAACGTATTGTACGATGTGGGAGCCAAAGATGAAAACCCGGATAAGACTGGTTTTGCCCATTTGTTTGAACACCTGATGTTTGGCGGCTCAGCGAACATTGCAGATTTTGAAACACCCCTTCAATTGGCCGGCGGTGAAAACAATGCTTTTACCACGAACGACCTGACCAATTATTATATTCAGTTGCCTGCTGAAAATATAGAAACAGCTTTCTGGCTGGAAAGTGATCGGATGTTGTCTCTTGCTTTTAGCGAAAAAAGTCTTGAAGTACAACGAAAGGTCGTATGCGAAGAGTTTAAGGAACATTATATTAATAAGCCTTATGGAGACGTCTGGTTCAAAATGAGGAAGCTGGCGTATAAGAAACATCCGTACAAATGGATGACCATTGGAAAAAATCTCAGTCATATAGAAAAAGTCGAACTCCCAGATGTAAAGAATTTCTTCTTCAAACATTATTGCCCTCAAAATGCCATTCNNAAATAACACAACTGGCTCAAAAATGGTTTGGGGATATCCCTGCAGGTCAAAAATATATAAGGCACTTGCCACAGGAACCCCTTCAAAAAGAAGCCCGGGTCCTAGACGTAAAAGCCGACGTCCCGCTGGATGCCTTATATAAATGCTATCATATGGCGGGAAGAATAGAAAAGGGTTATTATATAGCGGATCTCGTTACCGAAGTTCTGGGTGGAGGAGGCTCTTCCAGGTTACACCAGGCTTTGGTGAAGGAAAAAAAATTATTCAGCCAAATAGATTGCCACCATACCGGTTCGGTGGATCCGGGGCTGGTAGCAATCGAAGGGAAACTAATCAAAGGTATTAACATGGGAGAAGCGGAACGTGCCATGGAAGAAGAATTGGTAAAAATAAAAACAGACCTGATAAACGAAAAAGAGTTGACCAAAGTAAAAAACAAAACGGAATCGGCTATTGCCTTCGAAGATATGAGCGTGGCTAACCGGGCCAATAGTCTGGCCATATATGAATTACTCGGTGATGCGAACATGATGAATACAGAGCTGAATAAATACCATGCTGTTACTGCAGAAGAAATAAGACAAACCGCGATTCAAATTTTTGACCCGTTAAACAGCAATACCATTCATTATTACAGTAAAAATTGATTTCCCGGAGTAAAAAACAAGATTTGGCTTATGCTGAAAAGAACGAGAGCGCCTAAGATTACCGATGCTGTTGAATTTAGTTTAAGATTACCAGCCTTTCAAAAAAACATACTGAGTAACGGGGTAGAAGTATATGCCATTGACCTAGGGGAGCAGGACACACTGATGGTCAACTGGATTTTTTATGCAGGAAATTATTTTGAAGAAAAAAACCTGGTCGCCGCTACGGCCAATCATCTCCTGAAAAATGGGACTTCCAAACGAGATGCTTTTTCCATCAATGAACATTTTGAATATTATGGTTCATACCTGAGCCGCAATTGCCAAAATGAAACAGCTGAAATCACCCTTCACTGCCTAGGCAAGCATGTCGATGAACTATTACCGGTTGTTGCAGAGTTGATAACAGATTCAATTTTTCCTGCAGACGAGCTGGAAATATTCAAAAAGAATATGCAGCAAAAACTTCAGGTAAGCCTGATGAAAAGCGAATTTGTTGCGGGGCGGCNNGTACAGCTCTCTTGCAGATTATTCCGCTTTGCAACAGGACGAGGTGAAAAAATTTTACAGCAAATATTATCAGGGTGGCCGTTGTATCATTATTGCAGCCGGGAAATTACCCCCCAACCTTCAGTCTCAATTGGAATCAAGCTTTGGAGGTTTGCCCATTAAGGCTCCTGGCAAGAACTTTGAAATAATTCAGCAACCCATCTTTCCGGCTGCGGAAAAGAAATATTTTATCAGCAATGATCCAAATGGGGTACAGGGCTCTATCAGAATTGCCCGGAACTTCCCAAACCGACATCATCCTGATTTTCAGAAAGTCCAGGTGTTAAATAGTGTTTTTGGCGGTTTTTTCGGATCAAGGCTGATGACAAATATCCGCGAAGACAAGGGCTATACTTATGGCATCTATAGTTACCTGCTTAACCTCGTGCAGCAATCAGCCTTTCTCGTCAGCACAGAAGCAGGAAAAGAAGTATGTAAAGCGACCATTGATGAAATATATAAGGAAATGAAATCCCTGCGTGAGGTACCCGTGGATGAAGTAGAGTTGCAAATAGCCCGCAATTACATGATCGGCACCATACTAGGTGATCTTGATGGCCCGTTCCAGGTGGCAACGAGATGGAAAAATATACTGCTCAATAAGCTTGACGAAAATTATTTTTATACGGGAGTTGAAATTATCAAAACAATCACACCCAAAGAACTTCAGGATCTGGCGAATGTATACTTGCAGCCAAAAGATTTTTATGAGTTGGTAGTGGTGTAATCCACTAAATCTTCCTAACT
>PLCH01000046.1 GCA_003135585.1 Chitinophagaceae bacterium | reverse complement strand
GGGTAGGTGATACCATTACCCTTGCTAGCAATCCCGTGCCTCAAATGATCCAGGGCTTTCTGGAAGTTAAGCCAATGGTGTTTGCCGGAATTTTTCCCATCGATACGGATGATTTTGAAGAGTTGCGGGATTGCATGGACAAATTGCAGCTCAATGATGCCTCCCTGACTTACGAATTGGAAACTTCACAGGCATTGGGTTTTGGTTTCAGATGCGGTTTCCTGGGGATGCTGCATATGGAAATCATTCAGGAGCGGCTGGAGAGGGAATTTGACCAAACGGTAATTACCACTGTTCCGAACGTTAGTTTTGTTGCACACACAACAAAAGGGGAAAGGATAGTTGTAAATAACCCGAACGAAATGCCTGATCCGGTCAATATAGAAAGAATTGAAGAGCCTTATATAAAAGCCCAGATCATTACAAAACCTGAATACATTGGTAATATTATGACTTTGTGTCTTGGCAAAAGGGGCATATTGATAAATCAAAGTTATCTCACAACGACCAGGGTTGAATTATTATTTGAAATTCCATTGACGGAAATAGTATTCGATTTTTACGACAAATTAAAAAGCCAGACCAGGGGATATGCCTCATTCGATTATCATCCTATCGGATACCGCGATAGTGATATTGTAAAAATGGACATTTTGCTAAACGGCGATAAAGTGGATGCTCTAAGCGCTTTGATCCACCGCAGCCGGGCACAGGATTTTGGAAGAAGGTTGTGCGAAAAATTAAAGGAGCTGCTTCCACGACAACAATTTGCCATCGCCATACAGGCAGCGATCGGCGCTAAAGTCATTGCCAGGGAAACAATCAGTGCCTTGCGCAAAGATGTGACTGCCAAGTGCTATGGCGGGGATATCAGCCGCAAGCGAAAATTACTTGAAAAGCAAAAAGAGGGAAAGAAACGAATGAGGCAAATCGGAAATGTGGAAGTTCCGCAGGAAGCTTTTTTGGCAGTATTGAAGCTCGATGAATAATCAATCGTCCCTCTGAATCAGTTTTGGGTATCTTTTTTAACTTTTACTCCTTAGCTCACCCGGATGACCTGTTTTCTCCGGGCGCAAAGAGCTAATGAGGTTCCTTTTCAAATCTGTACTTTTCTGTTAATCTCCTGCTAAATTCCCTGAATAAAGAGTCTGCCATTGATTCCCATACCGGGACTTAAATAAATAAACGGGAAACTAAAACATATTTAATATTTTAGTGGCGCACATTCTCAAACTAATTTAACTTATTTCTNNAAGATTTTACTGGTTACTTATTCCAGCTGGGTTTCGCTGATTATTCCGGTTTTGATCATGATCATTGGCTTTGTCGCTTCCTTTTTTATTGGCTTTACACAGCACTGGGGATGGATTGCAGCCTTATTGGCAACAATCTATTTCCTAATCAAATATGCCGGCTGGAAAGTGAATATATGGGTCGTAACCAATTACAGGGTGATAGATGAAGCGGGTTTGCTGAGTCACTATGCCAAAGAAAGTCCCTTAGAGAAAATAAATAATATCTCCTACGACCAGAACATTTTGGGAAGGATTTTTAATTTCGGCCATGTCGAAATTCAAACTGCAGCTGAAATAGGAGCTACGGATTATTACAATGTCAATCATCCCAAAAAGCTAAAGGATACGATCACCCTCGCTCAGTCGGAATTTAAGAATATACAGGCGGGTAACCAGGCTATGCAGATGGCGGCTGCCCTTGGTATCCAGCACGGCGGCATTCCGCTTAACAGACCCTCCCAGCCAGCCATTGCAGAGGAACTCGAAAAATTATTTGCGCTAAAACAAAAAGGAATTTTGACTGAGGAAGAATACATTAAAGCCAAAAGCAGGCTTTTAAATAACTAAAATCTGCGAATTGCCTTGGCCCTATTTTACTGGCTTTTCCGTCTTCGGTGGTTTTTTACTTCCTGATTTTTTCTGGTTCTTTTCAGATTGTTCCATCAGTTTTTGTTCATCCATACCGCCGGCATCGTCCAGAATTTTTTGGTCCTGAGGGAACTGACCGTCCTTCAGCGCTAAATTAAATACCTTAGGGACATGTATCCATTTTCCGTCCAGCCATTTGAATCCTTCATAGTCTCCATCAGGAACATAAGTGTCTTTTTTCTCCGGTTCTTCGGTTTCTGATATTAGCTGATCAAAAACAATCATATCCATCTGGGGATCATAATTAAAAGTAGTACTTGCCTCTTTCTTATATTCTATATTAAACCGAACCTGAACAGGCTTTTGCATTGAATCTTCCTTAAAAGAGAAATAAGGACCTCCAAAGACGGGATCACCATGATCATTAAAAGTGAGTATCTCCATCCATTTTTTGCTGCTGCTGATGGTAAAATCATCAAATCCAAGCAAAGTATAATACTTCTTTCCGTTCCAGGTTTTCAGAATAATTCGGTAATAAATTGCACCTATCCAGTTATTAGGTGTCCTTACTGAATCCAAAGGTTTACTGGTGAACATAGATGCATCGTGCAGACCGAATAATTTTAGTGAACCATCAGCCGTTCTCATCTGGATGGCGCCCCGCTGGAGATAAAAATATTCATCCTTCTTAAATTGCCAGGTAAATATGCGAAAACTACTATCGGGGGCATATAATTTGGAAATGCTTTGCATGGAATCAAAAGGATAATAGAACGAATTTTTTTGTTTCAATGCCCTCACCAGTATTTTGGTAAATAGACTGTCCGAACGAAAACGGTCCTGCGGTTGAATTCCGAAAATAATTTGGTGAGAAGTCTTTTCTAAAGAATCCTCTCGACGTTCAAACTCTTGTTTTTCCTTTTCGGTCAATTGCTGGGCCGACAATGGCTGCAGCCAGGACAAGAGGAAAAGGATTGCCAAAAATTGAAGGATGTCTTTTTTTGTAGGTAAAGGCATGTCCGTGTAATTACCGGCAAATTTACTATCAATGATCGGGAGTCGGGTGGGTAGGGGTAAAATTGTGATAAAATTTTAACAATGTTTCAAGGCCCGTGTAAAATCCGGCAGGGTTTCAAAAACCAGGTCCACCAAGGGATGGGGTATCACCTGGGAAGGATATGTTGTTTTTATAAATACGGTGAACATACCCGCATTCCGGCCGAATTCCATGTCAGCAAGGGTATTACCGACCTCNNTCCCTAAGAGAAGTACAATAGTATATCCGGTCGATCCTTCCACCCGCAGCTTCAATATCGTGAAGCATTTTTGCATGTATCTCATTGAGGTCTCCCTCACTCATCAAACCTTTGCCTACTCCCCGCTGGTTGGTTGCCACAATAATAAGAGGAAATATTTCGGAAAGGATTTTCATCGTTTCAGGGATCCCTTCATAATAAACAAATTCCCTGGGAGTATAAATATACCCTACCGGATTTTCAATATTGATCACGCCATCCCGGTCCAAAAACAAGGTCCAGTTCTTATCAATAAGTTTCAAGTCCAACATAGGTTTATCCTTTAAGCTCGGTTTGTGCCCTATGGTAATCCTCTGGAATACCGATGTCAATAAAATATTCGTCCTGGGCCAATCCGAATATATTCCCCAGGGGGCAAAATTTTTCCAGATAATCTTTTTCAAATGAAAATTTCAGAGGCCATTTTTCCTTCAGGAAAAATCCCGTTTCCAAAGCATATACGCCACCGTTGATCAGTCCCCTTTCATATAATTGTTTTTCCCGGAAACTCTTTACAGAACCATCTTCGTTCAGTTCTACCACACCATAACGGTCAAAATTTTGCATGGGCTTGAGGGAAAGCGTGCAGTGTGCCCCGCAACTGGTATGAAAACGATCAAGTTTTCCAAGATCAATGTTGAATAAAGTATCTCCGTTCAAAACCAGCACCGATTTTTCTGTGGCTTTTAAACAGGCCAGCCGGACAGCCCCTCCTGTTCCAAGAGGCTCCTGCTCCTTTGACAACTGGTAGGTAAAAGGCAGTTCATTTCGTGGGTTTGATAATTTTGAATGCAAAAAATCTTCAAATAACTCGCTTTTATAACCAAGCGAAAAAATAAATTTGNNATACTCAATGACGTGGGAAATAAAGGGCCTTCCGCCCACCGGTGCCAGGCATTTGGGCAGATCCGGCACCTCTGAACGAAGTCTTGTTCCCAGGCCGCCCGCAAGGATGATTGCTTCCTTAAAAGCACCGCCGCTCTCCGTCAGGGAGAAGGTTTTATCATTTTTGGGTGTAGGCATACTGGCAGTATTTTAGCATCTCGTCAGTGCTTAGGGGGCAAAATATTGTTCTTCCACCAATTGGCAAACAATATGGCCCAACAATATATGGGCCTCCTGAATACGGGGAGTATCCTTGGAAGGAACATTTATCAAAAAATCACTTAAGGGTTTAAGTTTACCCC
>PLCH01000150.1 GCA_003135585.1 Chitinophagaceae bacterium | reverse complement strand
ATTACCACAAAGGCGGCAGCGGCCACCAGCCCGAAAGCAAGATGCAATCCACTGCCTCCCCTGATTTTCCGGGAGGAGACAATAGCCCCCATGAGTGTCATAATGATCACCGAAAACGGTGTCGCATCGCGGTGATAAAGCTCCACCCGGAAAGTATTCAGGCCTTCAGTTCCCCTTATTTCTTCCCGATGGATAAAATTCTTTAGTTCCGGCAAAGTAAGTTTATCCTTTTCATAATCATCCCGTCTTAGTTCCCCTGGATTTACATTGAGGTTAAGAATCGTATCCTGTATTTTCCTGCCTGATTCTTTCAGGCCATCCATGCTCTTTATTATGATTGTATTGAGTCTCCAATTCTTTTTTGCAGTATCCCACCGGATTGATTCTGCACGCAGGCTGTAGAAAACTTTGTTCTTCCTGATTTTTGATAGGAAAAAATTACTGGCGGCCTTGTTCGATGTGTCATAAAAGCGCATTCCCACAAAAGTGACGGAATCAACGCGGAGATAATAGTTGCTATTTCTAAATGGATCGGCATTATAGGAACTATTGCGGTCCACATATTCAGCCTGGAAATTGGTTCGGATAACATTGGCACGGGGAACCCAGAACTGGCCCGCGATCCAAAAAATGACGCTCAGGAATATAGCCCCGACCAAATAGGGCCGCAACATGCGGTTGTAACGAACACCCCCCGCCAGGATGGCCACGAATTCAGACTGGCCGGCCATTTTTGAAGTAAAATAAATGACCGCTATAAATACCATCAGCGGAAAAATCATAGCCATTATAAAAGGCACGAATCCGATGAAGTAGTGAGTGACGATCTGCCAGCTTGTCAATCCTGATTTTACAAAATCATCCGCTTTCTCGCTGGTATCAATGACAACGGAGATCAGGGTGATGATCAGCATCGTAAAAACAAAAGTGCTGAGGAATTTTTTAAGTATGTACCAGTCGAGAAGCTTCATGTCCGGGAGCAAAAAACATTTAATATGAAGAGTAAAAATAATGTAAAAAAAAGTAGCGGGGATTATGACAGCCGGAAGGGATGGTGAATTTAACCCTAACCGATCATAATGGAAAATACTGGGCACGTTTTGTAAGGTCCATGCATGAATGGATTATAGTTTACGTAGACGAAGAAAATAACCTAAGGGCTAACCATAACTTACATTTTTCAGGTTTAACCTTTCTGAAGTTGCACTATAAGATGACCGAGAAACAAAAAATTGAACTTATTGCAGCAAAAGATCAATCTTACACACCCGCATAAATGATCAGCCCTAATCCAGCCATAAAAAATAAAAACATCAGGGCAATAAGGGTATTGGTTTGCCCGGGGGCATTCCTGAATTCTTTCCAGATGAATACGCCCCAAAAAGCTGCCACCAGGGTAGCTCCCTGGCCCAGGCCATAGGAAATGGCCGGACCTGCTTTGCCGGCAGCGATCAGATTGAAAGAATTTCCAAGCCCCCAGATCATTCCGCCTAAAATACCGACTCCATGCAGGCGGAGTTTCCCTCTGAAATAATCCTTGTATTTAACGGGAGCTCCTGCAAATGGCTTTCTCATTAAAATAGTGTTAAAAATAAAATTGCTGAGAAATATTCCCGTAGAAAAAATAAATACGGCGGAATAAGCCGTCATTTTTCCGGCGCTTGGGTAATCAAAGTTTTCAAGATCCATGGAACTGGCGATAAACCTGTAGAAAAAAGACATCAGGATCCCTGCGGCAACGGACAAAGTGATGCCTCTGGCTGAAATTTTTTTATCCGCTGCACTCACTTTCTTATNNAGCATTCAGGAGAATCGCAATGATGATAAGGATGACGCCAAGGAAAAGAAAAAAAGGATTGCCTTTTTGTGCAGCCGAATAGTTTAACAACACCCCCAATACGAGGGCCAGGCCAATACCAATGGGAAAAGCGACCGCCATACCGGCAATGGAGATGGCAGCAGAAAGAAGAATATTGGCCGCATTAAAAATGGCCCCGCCGGCCAGGGCGCTGAGGATATTCGAAGAATCCGCCTGGGAAAGATCCAGCAAAAAACTTCTCCCCTTATCTCCTGTACTGCCCAGCGTCAGGGCACTGATCAAAGAAAACAATAAAATTCCGATTACATAATCCCAGTAAAATAATTCAAAGCGCCAATGGGTTGCTGCCAGTTTTTGTGTGTTGGCCCAGGAACCCCAGCAAAGCATTGTGATGAAGCAGAAAATGACAGCCGTTGAATAATTTTCTATGATAAACATGGCTTACTTTAATTTTTTTAAAACTGTCGTGGATTTGGAGGCCTTTGCGTTTACTTCTGTCCCGTCCAACGGCTTATCAGAATAAATGATGGCCTCTTCTGATCTAATCTCATATTCCTTGGATGGATTCGATATTTTAAGACTGACATGATGCTTTGCCTTGGGCATTTGGTATTTCCAGCAAAGCTCATATCGCCGCGTTGTATAGCTCACAGGCAAATTTGGTCTTTCGACTAGCAGCCCATCAATATATAGTTCGGTATTGAAAATATAAGTAGAATTGCTTTCCCATTTTGATGCATCCCCTTTCATTACGAAGCCGATCCCTTCAAAATCAAAACTTATTTCATCCCTGGCCGCAGACCATACCACAGGGATTTTTCCCACAGGGTAATGCCCGTCAAAACTTTTTTCAAAGGGCACCCTTGCCGGCACTTGGGTTGCAATGCGAATAGTATCACCATCCACTTTTCCTCCCTGCCTTTCTATATTTTGCAATGCGTGCTTTAGCCCGATTTCATATACTTTTTGCAGGGACATGCTGGTGTATTTAAAATCAATCTGCTCCGCATCCTTTAATCCCATCTTCCAGTAAGCTGGAATCTTATCATAACCTAGAATTGCTCCCAAAACACCTCCCGCGGTGGAGGGATTGCAATCTGCATCCTGGCCACAGCGTGTGGCAATTTCAAGCGTTTTTGTAAAATCAGCCTTACCATATAACAATCCCATCACCACATAGGCTGCATTTACCTTTGCATCAATATTAAGGGGTGCAAATACGCCATCGGGGCAACCTATATCATTGGCCCATTTTTTTTGTACTTCCAGCCAGGTTTGTTTCCAATCATCCGGATATTTTTTGTGCCAGCCTATCACATCATGGATGCATTGATAAAATTCAGACTGCTCGGGAATCGTTTTCAATGCTTCAGAAATGATCAGGGGAATATTATCCGACACAAAGGCCTGGGTATACAGTGCTCCGACGAATACACCGCCGTACCATCCATCTCCATAGTTCATAATATGCCCGATCTTGTCACTTATAGCCGATGCGGTATTCGGCATCCCAGGGCTCATCAACCCTGCGAAATCGGATTCTATCTGGTAATCGATGCAGTCCGCATGCGGGTTATTCAACCAAAACCCCGATTGGGGCGCCTTCAGGCCATTTAATAAGTTGTAGCGGCCCGCCTGGTTTGCATGCCATAACATATAACCCGCATGGGCATAAGAACTGGCAAAGGAGTCAACAGGAGCATCAAGGCCATATTTCTCAAATACGTCGACGAAGGTAAGATCCATGTACAGGTCGTCATACAAACCCGGGTTGTCAATCATAGTCTTTTTCAGGTACCCGTCATACCATAACAAAGGCTGGTAATCACCAATAAATGTACCCTGGAAACGGAATTCATAGGGACCTCCGAAAGTTACGCCAATGGTTTGGCCGGCCCAGCCGCCCATGATCTTGTCTTTCAGTTTCTGTCGGGTAATGCTGAAAAGATCAGGGTGTGCATTACTGTTAGGCAGGTGCATCATCAGGTCTTCTATCACCCTTCCAATGGCTTCCGGTCTTTTCTTAAAAACAAGATAGCGGAATTTTTCGCCCGGGATCCTCACATTCTTTCCATCGTCCATGATGGCAAAATTCAGTTTACGCGTACTGAAATAGGGATCAGTCCCCCGCACCGCTACCAGAACGGCAGTTTCATCCCAGCTGCATCGTCCAAGGCTGTTCTGGTCTTTTTCCAGGGCTATCTGAAAAGCGTCCTTCACCGGGCTGTTTTGTATGGATTCATTGTGAATCAACCTGATGCCGGTTAA
>PLCH01000105.1 GCA_003135585.1 Chitinophagaceae bacterium | reverse complement strand
CTTTATAATAGGTGATATCAGATTCATCGGTTTGAATGTTTACAACACCCGCATAGCTGGTACCCTGAAATGTAAATAGGATGGGGAATGTTTCCATTTTATTTATTTTCTAAACTGGTCAAATATTCTATCTGCTTGTCATTAATCCAAGAACNNCCATGATAACCAAGAATGATTTTGTTTTACAAGTCAAAAAATCTAACGACTTGCTTCTTGTATTTTCTTTTTAATTTCGGCTGTTGAACCTCTTACGATTAAAGAAGTGTTGCCCGCAAAATATATTACTGTGCAATTGGTCCTGTTCCGGTCCCTTTTGATAAAGCAAATTAATGCGGTGTTCACAAAAGTTTCGTCATTCTCGTTTGTAAACAGATCGATAAAATTATTTTCCATATAATGATATTTCTATTTTAAGGTACTACTAAATAGGCTACCTTAAAATGCCAATTTTGGCAATTCTTTTTTTCAGGCCAAATCTTGTAAAAAGTAATTCCGGATATTGAACAAAAACAATAGAAACATCTTTGGTAGATGTTCGTCACTATTTTAAAGTTCATCATTGCTAAAGCCGGATTAACACCCTAATCGATGATCGACTTTAATTTAAATTTGCCTGCACTACTTCATATGCATCCTGCCCGTTTTGTGAGATGGGCTGATAATAGGTATTGTTATAGAAAAGATAGCTCTGGCCATTTATTACCTGTTCTACGGCCCCGTCTGGAATCTGGGTTACTACTGCTCCGATCGGTGCAGGTACTACCTGGTAGCCCTGGCCGGTATCGATGTAAAAAACACCTGCGTAATAATAATAATAGTCGTTTCCAACCATTAAAGTCTCATATCCGGGAGGCAAATANNGGGGCGACAACGGAATACCCACCCGCTGTGGGTTCGTAATAAACGCCTTGATCATAATAATACGACTGATTTGCGAGTGAAAATAAATAAGCGCCTGCAGTTAGCGATGCTGCAATAAATCCAAATGGATGCCATCTGGGGCCCCAATAATAAGGATGATAGGGATGGTATGCATAAGGATGATAAGGCTGGTTACGGGCGTGATATACGTTTACATTTTCATGCACATTTGTGTTTTGACGCACATTTGAATTTTCACGAATGTTTTCAGGTGGATTGTTATTAGTTCGAGACGGGGGAGTATTTGGGGGCGTATTTACGGCATTATTCCGGTTGAAATCATGGTTTCCGAAATTGCGGCTACCGCCGTTAATGGTAGGCCTGCTTACCATTGGTTCTGCAGGGCGATTGACGATTGTTGGCGCAGGACGGTTAAAAGTTGGGGCCGGGCGGTTCTCGGGCGGAGGTTGGCGATTAACAGTTGGTGCAGGGCGATTGAAAGTGGGTGGGGGACTACCGCCGGCTGGTCTGGCTCCGCCACCTCCTCCTCCAAAGTTGGAATGACCAAATCGCTGCGCCTGTGTTTGCTGCGGCAAACTTATTGCTACGAGTACCAGTGCGCTAATGCCAGAAAAAAAGCTCATATTGATGGAAGTTTTCATAAATGAATATTAAAGTATAATAATTTATTTCTTACCTGAAGGCATCCCCAGCTTGATTTTCTTTGCTTTGGGGGGTGCAGTAAATTCAAACAAGGCAGCCGGAAGGTTTGGGTTTACCTGCCAACCGGAGAGAATAGCCTCATATTGCGGATTCATTTCCTTGTCCGTGTAGACGATTACGACTTTTAAAGGAAGTGTAAAAGCATCGTTGGAGATCCAGAACTGGAAAGTCTTATCCTTTGCAGTCCCTGCAATATGGAAGCATTCCTTACCATCCACCTTGGTAATTCCGAGATAGATAAGGTTCTTTGCCTCGGACAATATATCATCCACAAATGTCGGGTAAAAGAAATCGGCTATTGGAAATTCTATTCCATAAATTTTATTCACCGAATCGATCATCTGCATGATGGAAGGAGGTGCCGGAACCTCTGCAAATTGATTCTTATCAAGGGAGTAATAACACAGCGTTTTCCCATTATAAAGAAAGGACCGGCTTCCTTTATCGCCTTCTGACCTGATAAGCAATTTATCAGGCCCCTGAAGGTATACCTGGTCTTCAGTGGAATGTTTAACCAAACCCAGATGATGACTTTCAATGTCAAAATTTGATTTTACATTGACACTGCAGGAAACCATGTCACCGATCATGGCGCTCATCCTGTCAAGAATGGACACAGCAACGGTATCTATTTTGAGCGCTTGCGCCTTCATTTGCGTAGTTCCAGCGCAAATAATAATAATAAAAAGGAATTTTTTATTCATGATATATTCATTTTTTAATTTTATTTAGGCCATGGTAATTAGCTTTGATATTATTCATTTTGTTTGTCGTGTGTAGGACATTTACCGACGGTAAATCTATATCTTTTCCAAGTTATTAAATGTTAATCCCAATAGTTTATGACCGCCTATATGGGTACTACTAAAGAACGGGCAAAAAAAATTCTTTTTCTAAATTTTCTGGCAAACAAAGGTTGAGAGGTGAAATTAGCGAATTGAACCCCTTCAACAATTCACTTATTTTTATAATTGAATCAGCTTTTACTGATTTGTCATCTTAATAATTTCATAGACCGTTTAAAAAAATCCGGAATCGATAGTCTAATATGAGTTTACAGGATTTTTTTTTGGGCATTTGTGGAATTTTTTCCCCATACTAAAATCCTTTTCTCTCTGAACTCGCATACGGAAAGTAATTCAAAAACAGCCTTAAATATTCTGTGGCTTCTCGCAAATCTTCTGTAGCTGTATCTTCCAACAATAGGATAATTTTTTTTGTTTTTTCTATAAAAAGACGGCGCAATGCAGTGGTAGTATATTTTTCTAATTCCTCTTCCTTTAAGACTCCATTACCACAAATTATATTCCATTTATAGAATTCTTATGTGACAACTTGAAAGGCAATAATGTCCAAATAAAAAATGTAAATTCAACATATAAAACCTAATATTTGGAAAAGCTCAAGATTTTAATTGCAGATGACCACAGGTTGTTTCCGGAAGCGTGGTTTGAAATTTTAAATAAAAATAAACTATTCAAGGT
>PLCH01000623.1 GCA_003135585.1 Chitinophagaceae bacterium | reverse complement strand
GGGAATACTGACTCCAGAGGTTTTTGCCATGATGATATGCATGGCGTTGGTGACCACAATGATGACGGGGCCTTTGTTGAACCTGATGAAATTCAGCTAAACCTAATACTGGTGGAATCCTTCCGAAACAAATTCCAAAACGGCTGGCAGCGCAGCACGCCAGTAGGTCCAGTTATGCCCACCATCCCGCATGCGGAATTCGTGCGGAATTTCCTTTTTGCGCATCGCGATATGAACCAGGGAATTTCCTTCATATAAAAAATCATCATCGCCGCAATCGATATACCAGCGAACAGATTTTTTCAAACTGTCAGCTATATTATTTATGAGTGCCAGTACGCTTTGACGGTTGAAATAAGCCGTAATTAATGTGTCAGAAATCCCGGGATTTTCTTTTTTCAAACGGATTTTTGCATCCTCCATTGTCAGCGGCCCCGTTCCCGCGCTAAGCGGACAGGCGGAAGAAAACAATTCCGGATGATGCAGCGCATAAGTGAACGTCCCGTCCCCACCCATGGACAATCCGGAAACCGCCCGGTATCTTTTTTCAGCTTTTATACGGTAGGTCTTTTCAATAAAAGGCATAAATTCCTGAAAAAAGAAATCCTCATAGCGCCAGGAGCCGGAAGCATCATTTGAATAACCCCGCCTGCCTGTATTTGCGTCAGGCATTACAATAATCATGGCGGTAGCTTTTCCTTCATTAATGGCTTTGTCGGCAATGACAAGCACCTCGCCAAATTGTACCCAGCCAGTCTGATCATCCCCGCCACCATGCAGTAAATATAAGACAGGATAACTTCTTTGGGAGATATCATAACCTGGAGGAAAATAAACCGCATATTTTCTTTCCATATTCAATATCTTACTCCTAAGCGTTAAATTATCCATTACTTTTCCAGTCTGGCCCATTAAGAACCCGGATAATAAAAAAAATACAGCGGGGATGAAGAACTTCCTCATACAATGAATTGGTTTCTTTAAAAATACCAGTTAAAATTAAGTTTACAAAAAAATGAAAGGGAGGATATAATCCGCGCATCTAAAATCATAATGAGGCATTAGCTTTGTACACTTGGCAGAATCAATAATCTGGTAACTCAATATTTTATATGACCGTTCATTTACGGATCAGGGGTAAGGTACAGGGCGTTTTCTACCGGGTCAGCGCAAGAAGAACAGCCTTGGAAACCGGGGTGACAGGTTGGATCAAAAATACCCCGGAAGGGAATGTGGGAGCGATGGCATCAGGCCAAACTGAAGCCGTAAACAAGTTTATTGATTGGTGCAAAAAAGGACCCAGCAGAGCGGCTGTGGCCGAGGTTGTCGTTAGCCTGAAAGAAGATGCCGTGTATAAGGGTTTTGTTATTAAATAGGTCTCATGTATGAGTATGGTCCCTAAGCAAAAGGAAAGTTCCTGATAATAAGTAAATTCAATTACAACATTAACTCACTTAAAAATCAGGAACCATGCCTAAAATTAAGCAACTCAGTTTTGAAGGACAAACTATTTTTTGTGGCATAGATGTACACAAAAAGAACTGGCGGGTAAATATTCGAAATGAGGATTTTGAACTGGAAGATTACAGCCAGGATCCTTGCGAAAAAGTGTTAATGAATCACCTTCGCAAAGGATATCCTGGCGCAAGTTATCAAGTAGCATATGAGGCGGGGTTTAGTGGGTTTGGAATAGAGCGTTCTTTGAAAAAAACGGGAGTAAATTGCATCATAATAAATCCTGCGGATGTGCCAACATCAGATAAAGATAAAAAGCGGAAAAACGATAAGGTCGACGCTCGCAAAATAAGCCGTGAGTTATCTAACGGAGCTTTGCAAGGCATTTATGTGCCGACTGTAGAGATGGAGCATGCGCGCACTTTGGTTCGCCATCGTGACAGAATGGTCAGAGACCAGACAAGATGCAAAAACAGAATATGGCACTTGTTAATGTTTAGCGGACTAAAGCTCGATATAGATAAACCAAAACAATACTGGAGCCGCCGGTTTATTGAAACACTGCGGCAAATTCCTTGTGAAACTCAATCGCTTCGCTATACACTGGATATAGCGATAGCAGGATATTTGCAAATAAGAAAGTTGTTGAGCCAGACTACCAAACAGGTATGGGTCTTAGCGGAAGAAAAATCATTTGCCAGCATTCAAAAATTACTTCGAAGTATCCCAGGTATAGGGAAGATAAACGCAATGATTTTTATGACTGAATTGCAGGATATGCGAAGGTTTAAGACATTTGATAAGTTATGCTCTTATGCAGGTATAGTACCCGATACCGCTAGCTCAGGTGAAAGTGAAAAAGTGAAAGGAATTACACATCGACATAATCATTACCTGCGGACAGCTATCGTGGAAAGTAGTTGGGTGATCATAAGAAAAGATCCGGCGATGCTGATGCTATATAAAAGATATTGCTCGAAAATGGTACCTAATAAGGCTATCATTAAAATAGCCAGGCACCTGCTTAGCCGGATAAGATATGTGTGGACGGCCCAGGTGGAATATGAAATAGGCATTGTAGGCTGAAACGAAGCCTGATGAAGCAAGATTAGTAACCCATTAGCTATGCACTGTTCAAAGTTCTTATAAAGGCCTCCATCGTTAATTAAATTATGCAGCGTTCCGCAATTGATGCAGAAAAGACTGCTATTTTTAGAATACAGGGGTCTTTTTGAAATAAGTTAAAAAAAACCTTACAGCGCTTTGTGCTCAGTACTCTGAGCATATTAAACAAAGAAGACTGTTTATTGAAGTGTACTTGAATGGATGTAGGCTAATGAAAATAAAATGATTATGCAACTCTATTAATAGTTATCATAGGGTCAGGAAAATATTCCTAAATAAGGGTGCAGCAAAAACTCATCATTGAAGTAATTTAATGCTATATAATTTAAGAATAAACACTTTAATCATCGTATATCGATATAGCTCCCTATTTCATAGAAAGACCTATTTGGACATTATCATCTATAACAAATTTGTCGTCCTTTAACCCGTCTTATTTTTGGGGCTCGCTACACTATATCATATACTCTTTTACTAATTTTTTTCCGCCGGTCCATGATGATGCCCACTGCCTGGTTCAGTCTTAAAGTAGGCTTTGTACTCAGCAAGTCTTTTCAACAGGTCTTTGCCATCCTCAACTATTATTGCCTTTTCTGTTTCGCTTGCTGGTACAATGACGTAGCCATACGGCCCCTTTCCATCCCCCAAAATCGAATTGCCCGGATTGGTCAGGATCAATCCCTCAGTACCCGGTTTGAAGCGGGTGTTCTCATCGGTTAAATACGGAGAATAAAGCATATAATGTGGCATGCTTATCGTGATGGGCTCTTTATTATCCGGCGTCCCTGGGTATACACGCATGACAGGGGCCAGCATGTATGAAATACCTGGTTTTGAGGGAGCTTTGTATACTCCGGTAATTATCCTGTTCATTATTGAATCTTTAATCTGTGCAGCCTGGTATTTTCCGGACGCTCTCATCGCTGCCACAGCCGTATAAACGGGAAAGATCGACCTGGCGCCTTCGGCATCATAGCTAATGGGCGCAGAAAGATCGTTCCTGAATTCACCCCATTCCCATTCCGTCCGTGAAATGAAGCAAATGTATCCATTAGATCCCTGACGGGTCACATAATAGCCTTTTTGGGGATCTAACAAATAAACAGTGGCGTCATTGCGCAAATGTGGGGGAAGCGCACTTAATGCGTAGTCGGCCTCCAGATCAACGGGCATTTTTTCAAGTCGCCAATCTGCAGTCACTTGAGCAAAATTCTGTGTAGAGATAAATAGGATGACAGTGAACAATAAAGTCCTTCTACAATTTTTTGCAGTCTCGGTTATACTGGTCATTTTTCAGGATTTTATTAAGTAAATTATGGAATTTGCATTCCATCGAAATCATTGTTCTCCTCAATAAAGGTACTAGTCGCTTCACTCTAATTATGGGGCCGAAGACGACAATGTAGGGGGCAATTGCGACAAAGTCACTATTTGAAAGGCTTCCGGGATCTGTAGCTCGCAGAATTTTCTCAAGCCCTCGAAAGAGCGATTTTGGGGAATTTACACCACCAGCTTTAAGAAAAAGGCTGACAGCAGTATCCGGTGGCAAATAACTTAATTAGAGCGGAATTCCCAGTCGCTCTTTATATTATTCGAAGGCCAGAAAGATCATGAAGATGAAGAAATAGAGCAAGTAAAACAACTCATCGAAACGAACCTTGGGAAAAGGATTTCAGTAGAGGAACTTGAGGACAGGTTTTCCACACCCATAAAGAGCTTTGTGCGAAGGCTTAAGAAAGCGTCGAATTATTCGAAATACAAGCTAAATCCTTAAAATAATATGGCATCTTTTTATACTTACGACACCAGACCTCTGTAGCAGCGCTTCGAACTTTTTTTTATTAGATTTGATAAAATTATCTTCCTTATAGCATGCTAATCAATTAATTAGATGTAATAATATTACTAATCAAGCCATTGAATAAAAATGCATGCGTCATCATCACCTTATCATTCTTTAAACAACCCTATTTTCGAAAGCCGCCGCACTACAATTATTTAATTTGGATAGGAAATGAAAATAAAAAAAATATAAATTTTGACATTCGTAAAAAGCGCTAGGCAAATGATCCAAATACTTTTATTCGTAAATGGTTTCTTCATATTTCAAGAATTTTAAATTGCAGCAAGTCATATTATACGCAACACTTCACTAATTAGCCTCAAGAAACATCATTACAGCTTGGTGAAATTGGGCTGGATCTTGCAGCGGCCCGCCATGGCTTACGTTTGGAAGCATCACAAGTCTAGCACTTGGAATCAGTTGAGCAAGGTTCTGGAAATGTTCACGTTTTATAAACTGTTCATACTGACCAAATGCAATTACTGTAGGAGCTTTAATAGTTTTAATTTCCGCAGGTTTCAAATCAGGTTCTGCACTATACATTTTTTCCAATGCTTTCATCAATCCCGCAAAGTTATCTGGAGTGGGTGAAAGCTTAGGATAGTTTGCCTGGACCCGAGCCATGAAACGGGCTGCCATTGCAGTATCTGGCTGTTCTGACTTATAACCTGAAAGATTAAAATTTGCGCCAAAAGTAAATAGCTTATTGACTCTTTCAGGATTTTGAATGGCCAGAATCAGTCCTACAATACCTCCATCGCTCCAACCAACTATTGATACCTTCTTAATTTTTAAGTAATCCATTAATTGCAGTACATCTGATGCCATTAAGTTGTAACTAAGTGGCTGATCCGACATGGTGCTTCTTCCATGACCACGGCTGTCAGTTATAATCACTTTGTGTGTTTTGGATAAAAGTGATACTTCAAAACTCCAGTAATCTGAACTAACCATTCCTCCATGTAATAGAATAACCGGTTCTTTCCCTTCTTTATTAAAAATAGCATAATACATTTTAATATCATTAACGGAAGCAAGCCCGCTTTTATCAGCCTGGGGCATTGGCGGGACATCCGGTAGCGTTTTCCAGAGTGCTATAGTTGTTTGGCTAGTTGCAAAATTGCCAACTATTAATAATGCGACCAATATAATAAATGTTTGTTTCATTATTTTTATTTCGAAGTTCGAATTTTTTACAACAGTGTGTTGAATATTGAAAAAACTACTTTAAAGGCGTATGCAGGTACATACATATTTAACGCCAACCATAAATTGATAGTTACTTTTGAAAACGGAAAATTATTTATTAGAGATACTAATCCTAAAGATATGTTGCCTAAAGTGCAATTGTTTGCTGAAAGCGAAAATATGTTTTATATGAAAGAAGCACGGTTGAGATTTGAGTTTGTCCATGATAAGAATAATAATTCATTAAAAATAGTTACCTATAACACCAACGGAAAAGATGCTGAATGTATAAAGGTAAAATAGAAAGTATGTGCCACCTACAAAATGGGGTTTTGTGCAAGCGGGTAGTCCTCTCGGGAATCGAATCTTGTGGTTAGTCCCTAAAATATAGTTACCAAATAATTTCTCAAAGTATTCCTTTCGGAATTCAATATAAATTGGATGACCCTCAGCTGTGCTATTTGGCTGGCCTGTGCGAACAATTCTTCAGCTAATTNNGTTGTATTATCTGTTAATTGAGAAAATTTGAACAGGCTGATTATTTATACCAAATAATAAATAATTGTTGCTGTATTCAATGCTTCGAACATCGCCACGAACCTTTAAGCCGGATTGGGCTGGCGGTAAAAATGTAAAACCTCCCTTCCCATCCCCTAACAAAACAATTCCATGATTTGCATCATAACGGCCGTACCTAATCCTGGTCCATGAATTATTACCGGCCAAGACCAAATCCTTTTTTCCATCCTTATTTACATCCAGTGAAGTGATGGCGTAAACCGGAGAGAATTGTGCTTCAATGGGCAACGTGTGCATTACAAATCCTTCCTTCCCTTTATTTTCCAGGTAAATTGTTCGCATCTCTTCGGCCTTAAGGACACCCGCATCTTTCAATTGTTCCGGGTCAAAAAGATCGTTGATAGTTGCATTGCTATAATCTTTGTATTGCAGGAATTTCTTTTTTAATCCTGGTAACTGATCGGTAAGATCATCCCGGGATATAGCAGGAAAAGATTTTCCGTTTATATAATAGCATAATATGGGATCGATGGAGCCATTGCCATCAAAGTCTTTGTAATAAAGGGTCACAGGTTCCTGTTCACTGGCATGAAATTGTGTGTTTGTCCCCATATTTCCTATTACTAGGTCCAGGTCTCCATCGCCATCCATGTCTTCGGCGTGTATCGTATTCCACCAGCCGCTGCTGGCAAAATGTATATAGGTGGCAGATTCATCCTGTAAGATTCCATTTTTATTAATAAATATTTTGATGGGCATAAATTCTCCTACAATAATAAGATCTGGTTTTTTATCGCCATTCAGGTCCATCCACACCGCATCAGTTACCATTCCGATGTTTTGCAAGCCCGGTGCTATCGATGCAGTTGCATCCGTAAAATTTCCTTTCCCGTCATTAAGCAAAATTTTGCACCCGGGGGATAAAGGGTAGTTACCCGGGATGACCCTGCCGCCTATAAACAGGTCCAGATCACCATCCCCGTCTATGTCAACTGCCTTTACGCAGCTCTTGCTGAAAGGCATGGCAGGCAATTTGGTTTTACTTCTTGTAAAATTTCCTTTTCCATCGTTGCAATACAATCTATCCTCCAGCATCGGGCTTTGCTTGTCCAGATCATACCCACTACTGGTCACATAGAGGTCCATGTCACCGTCATTATCTGCATCAAAAAAAATTGCTGCACCGGCTTCAAACCCTGAATCTTTCAGAAAAGCTGGCTGTGGCCNNAAAGCTGGCTGTGCTGAAAGGGTATAGTTTCCGGGACTGATCTGTCTGAATAGCTGGGAAGGCTGATTGCGGCCGCCTCCCAAAAAAATATCTTCCAGCCCGTCCTTGTTTACATCTGCCACCGCCATGCAGGGTCCCGATTTGGAGAGATAGTTGGTCAAAAGTTTTTGGATAGCAAAATCATTAAAATTCTTCTCCTTATGGCGCATGGTGGGTGGCGCGGGCGTTGCTTTGAAATAAGGGTGGTTACTTGTCCCTTCCTCTTGGTATGCCCATTTACTTGTAGCATCAGCTATGGAAACTTTCAAGGTCTGATTTACTTTTACTTCTTTCAATTTTTGTACCCTGTCATCCGGCCATATTACGATCACGGAATCAATAACAGCATTGTTGCCAAGCCCAAAACTTAATACCTGGTCCACGGATGATTGAAAACCCCTTACCGGAAAATTTTCCTGGTAATATTGCTCACCCTTGCAGTAGAGCTTAACTTTTGAACCAATGCCAGTTCCGTTCTTTGCACCCCCCTCCAATTTTACTCGCAGGTAATTGGTTTTATTGACCGTTTCATTATTATTTTTAAAAATTCCGGCAAGGCCATTGGTATTATTGACTACCAAGTCCATATCCCCGTCGTTATCAAGGTCCGCATAAGCGGCTCCCGAGGAAACTGTACTTTGATCCATGCCCCAGTCCATAGATTTTTTTGTAAAGGAAAGATTCCCGTTATTTTGAAAAAAATAACTTGGCAGGGCATTGTCAGGCATTTTTTTAATAAATTCTTCAACAGTGGCTTTTTGGGCGCCTCTTCGTTCCTGGATGGTTCTGTCCATGGTATATTTTATAAAATCCATGTCAGTATAATCCTTTACATAACCATTGCTGATAAAAATGTCCTTTTTGCCATCGTTGTCAAAATCCGAGAATAGCGCCGACCAGCTCCAATCAGTATTGGATATCCCGGCCAATTGGCCAATTTCACTAAAGCTACCGTCACCATTATTTTTTTGCAGCATATTCCTGCTGTATTGGTAATAGAAACCTTTATTGAAAAGCATTTGGAATTTGTTAAAATTTTCGGCGCCGCTGTGCATTTTCTGGGTTCTGTTGTCTTCAGGCAGCATATCCAATGTCAATATATCTATCAACCCGTCGTTATTGAAATCGGCTGCGTCACAGCCCATAGAATATAAAGAGACATGATCCATATAATCGTTGAGCTTTTCCGTAAAAGTCCCATTCTTATTATTAATAAATAAATAATCAGGTTCATTAAAATCATTGGACATATAGATATCCGGCCATCCATCATTGTTGATATCGGAGACAACGACCCCTAGTCCAAACGTCAATAAGTTGGACCGGATCCCTGCTTGGTCTGACACATCTGTAAATACTGGATGATGAAGGCTTTCATTCCAATCATTGCGATATAATTTGCAAGCAAAATCATTGTTCTTTTGTTGCCTCCACCCCGAATTTTCAATGGCTCCGGTGGTATATTGGTGCAAGGAGTGATTGATGAGAAACATATCGAGATCGCCGTCCTTATCATAATCAAAAAAAACAGCCTGGGTGCTGTACCCTTTATCTGCCAGGCCATATTCGGCGGCTTTTTCTGTGAAGGTCAAATCACCGTTGTTAATGTATAATAAGTTCTCCCTTCTGTCTGGGTTGCCATCTGCCGAGCGGCAGATATAAATATCAAGTTTCCCGTCGCCATTGATATCCACCATGGTTGCTCCTGTGCACCAACCCTGCTTCTCAGCAATGCCGCTTTTGGCGGTAATATCTTCAAACTTAAAATTTCCTTTATTCAGGTAGAGGCGGTTCTTGACCATATTCCCAGTAAAGAGGATATCCGGCAAACCGTCGTTATTAATATCACCGATGGCCACCCCACCACCATTGTAGAAATATATATAATTGAGTACATTAAAATTTTCGTCTTCAAATAATTGGTTGGTAAAATCTATTCCGGTACGTTCCTGAGAAAGTTTAGTAAATAACTTTGAAGTATCATCCCCGCAGCCGATGAAGATAGTAACAATGAGAATAAAAAGAAGCTGTTTACAAACTGGCATCGGCCAATAGCTTGAGTGAATAGGTGACAATATTCTTTAATGCAAAAAAGATTCCACCTGGTATAAGGATGGAATCTTTTTTATGCAATCTAACAATATTAGTTCTTATCCCACCACAGAGCTGTCGTTACTNNTCAGGCCCTCCAAGCAGTCCTACAGCCTTTGTAACCTCCGCTCCGTTGGTTTGGGTTTCGGAGAGTAGGAAGGGAATTCTTCTTATCCATTGGGTAGAAGTGTTGGTAATATCCGGATTATCCGAATTTGCCACCGGGTAAAGTTTTACCACATGACTTCTTCTGTAATCAGCCCATGCTTCCATTCCATCGGGATAAATTGCCAGCCACTTTTGGGTCATTATTTGTTCTAACTGTTTAGCCGGATCGATAGGATCAAAAAGGACAGGTATATTGGTCATGGCAGGAGAATTCAGATAATCACCAGGAGGAATAGGCGTACTGGTGCTGTTAATGTAAGCATTTATTTTTACCGGATCGGTAATATTCCATTGGATCATTGAATTGGTAATTCCTCCATTATACAGGTCTTTTGCTGTTCCGCCCATATTCCATCCGAGCAAAGCTCCCTCGGCCCGAAGGAAATAGACCTCCGCAACGCTCATTATATTTTGGGATGTTGATTGGGAAGTTGCCGAACCAACAACGTTGCCATTTTTGTCAACAATATTTGTGGAAGCCCAGCGCGTTCCGACATGTGAATTGTTATCATGACTATTTGGGGGGAGGGTTAATTGGTTAACGGTAAGACCGTTTCGCAATCCCTGGTAGACTGGCGTTGGGCTTGCTGAGGAATTGAAAGTGGGTAAAAAATAAGCGCTGAGCCGGGGATCATTATATCCGTTTAACACAGAAGACATGGAGGCGCTCATCCTGAATTCATTCCAGTCTGACATGGACTGAAGCCCATTGCCGTCAGATCCTTTGGTGCTTCTTTCAACAAGTGCATCGTCACCGGATGTCTGCACCGTAGGGTCAGAAATAGGTGTGCTGGTTGTCATTACCCCGCCAGCATAAGCCGCTTCGCCTTCAGTTTTGGCGCGGGCAGGATCCACCTTGGAAATTCTGATGGCCAGCCGTAAGCGGAGTGAATTACAAAATTTAATCCATCTGTTAACATCCCCGCCATATACAAGATCGTAACTGCCATAATGATTTTCACCGGCATGGGTTTTTAAAACAGCTGCCGCAGCCGTTAATCTTTTAAAGAAATCATCGTCGATTTTATCTTGAGGATCGTAGGGAACCGAATTACCCGGAATTCCTGCAGAGAAATATGGAATGGGGCCCCAATAATCCGTTACTCGGTGGAAGGTGTATACCCACCAAACGCTGGCCATTGAATATTCTGCAGACGTGGCAGAGTCAGCGTTCTTAAAAATTGTCTGGAGCTGAGGCATGACATTGGTATACATCGGGTTGAAGGCAGCCCCCACCCAATCCTGCCTGATGGTCAGACGATCTGAGGGAAAGTAGGTGGCTTCACAGGCAAAATATTGCGCATACTGATCAGCGAAAAGATTCTGGGCAACCTGGTAATTGTAATAATCATTGGGAGCGGCAGATAGCGCTTTTGAAAAAAGAAAAGGTAGGTCGGATGGTCCGATGGTTGCAATACTATTCCTGTCAAAATTAATATTTTTATAACTTTTCGTACAAGATGCGAGCAAAATGATACCGCCAAGCAGCACCGCATACATATGTTTGTTCGAAAATGTTTTTACTCTTTGCATATAATTATCTGTTTAGATTATTAGAAGGTAAGTTGCAAGTTAAAACCGTAAGTCCTTGTGGAAGGCAGTGTACCATATGAAATACCCTGGTAGTTGCCGTTACCCAGACTCATATCCGGATCAAATGTAAATTTACGCTTTCCTTCGCCAGGAATACTTATCAAAGAACTTCCACGGTATATCCAAAACAAATTACGGCCTACTGCAGATAAACGGACAGCTTTTATAACTGTTTTAGAACGCAACGGTAGGTCAAATCCTATGGATAATTCCCTTAACCTGAAACTCGTGGCATCGTAAGCAAAAAATTCACCAACGCCATATCGCTTACCAGATGCTGTCTGCCAGAACTTCTGTGAATTAATCGTTGTGGTTATGGCATTGCCACTGGTGTCCACACCCCCCAGGCTCCAACCACCTTCCCGGTGGTTAGCAGTGACAGCAGGAATTCCGCTAAAAGCCAGGTTCATTTCAGTTCCATCAACCAAGATCCCGCCGATACGGCCATCAATCAGGAATCTTAAAGAAAAAGCTTTGTACCTGAATGTGTTGGTCAGTCCGAGGATTTCCTTTGGATTGAAATTCCCGATCAGGCCTTGTGGAGCGCCCGTCTGAAAGGTGGTGGAAGGTGTACCGTCGCTGTTGACTACATGGTTTCCCTTCGCATCTCTGATCCATTGAAAAGCAATAAGGTCCCCGTAGCTTCCGCCTTCTTTGACTTGCGGAGTAGCAGAACGATTATCCCCCCCTCCGAAGGTTACGACTTTCAGATTATCTGCTAATTTAATGACTTTGTTACGGTTCAATGAAAAATTAAGTGCCAGATCCCAGTTGAAATCCTTGCCCCTTACAGGGTTTGCATTCAATACAATTTCCAAACCCTGGTTTTGAATATTGCCAGCATTTATATATTGATTGTTATAACCCGTGGCCGTTGGTAGGCTGATCTGCAGAAGCTGGTTAAAAGAGTTACTCTTATAGTAAGTGAGGGTAAGACCAAATCGGTTGTCAAAAAATCTGGCTTCAATCCCCGCCTCTATATTTTTTACAATTTCAGGTTTTAAACCCGGAATGGGAAGCGTGGTACCTCGTTGTAAAAATCCATTACCCGAACCCTGGCCGTAACTGTATGTGTTGGTAAGCAATCCAAACTGGCCGCCGTTACCTACTTCAGCATAATTGATACTGGCCTTTAGAAAAGACAAGCTTGTAGGCATGGTCATCAGATCAGATAATACGGCTGATGCCCCTACAGAATAATATTGATAGGCATAGGGGGATGGGAGGCGGGAGTCCCAGTCATTGCGCAAGCTGGCATCGAGGTAGATGGCATCTTTGAAAGAAAGGTTTGCCTGACCAAAAACAGATTGCGTCTGGACTTCGGAAGCCGATGAAAACAAAGAAGGATTGGTCGCATAATTAAGGCTGAATTTATTGGTTACGTTTAAACCATCAGCCGTTCCCTGGGTTTGGGCAAATTTGGAATCCTGAAAAATTCCTCCCACATGATAATTTACTTTCAGTTCATTTGTGATCTTATTGTTACCATCAAAAATCACATCAAACCATTTTTGTGTGGTAGTTATCGAAGTCTGGGAAAAATACCCGCCTGCATGACCGGCCCATAATAAGGTTCCCTGAGCATACTGTTGGGTAAGGTTATCAAAGGTCCTGTCCAAATTAGCCCGGCCTGTAACATTGAGCCAGTTAGTCATCTGAAATTTAGCAGTTACAAATCCCATAATTCTGTCCCTGGTTTCATTCAGGGCAGTATTATAAACCATCCAATATGGGTTTTGATAAATAGAACTCAGGGTGGATGGGAACGGAACTGAGGCCGGCACGCCCACATTATTTATAATTTGGTATTGTTTGGCCTCGGCTATACTCACGTTGCGGGGAATTTGATAAATATCTATCGTCGGGGCATTTTCCTCCCCAGTACGTGGCTTGTTCTTAATATCCTGGCTTATATAAGTGACTTTTGCGTCGGTGGAAAACCTTTTGCTAACCTGATTGGTTAACCGCAAAGTAACCGTATGACGAATCAGGTCATTTCGAGGGACGATCCCTTGAATATTGTTATTCGTATAAGATAAATAAGTCTGGGCCTTTTCATTCCCACCTGATACATTGATGGAATTATTCAGGCTCATACCCGTTCTAAAAAAATCTTTAATATTATCCGGCTGGGGTGAATAGGTTGTGGATTTACCCAGGTAATCGACCCAGGGCTGGCCTGTCATTTTCGGACCCCAGCTATCTCCAAACAAGGAATCTACAAATGCACCATTGTTACCTTGCCCGTACACATTTTGCACTTTGGGTAATGCCCAGGCTGATTCAAAAGCCAATCCCGAGTTGACATTCACAGACGTCCTGTCTTTTGATCCCTTTTTGGTAGTGATAACAATCACCCCGTTTCCGGCCTGGCTTCCATACAATGCTGCGGCAGAAGCTCCCCGTAAAATCGTAACAGATTCGATATCGTCAGGGTTGATATTTGAAGCTCCGTCAGATCCTTGTACAGACCCAAAATCACTTCCGGCGGCACTATAGGTGCTATTGTCAATTGGAACACCGTCCACCACAATCAAGGCGTTGTTGTCCCCTTGAATGGAACGGTTTCCCCGCAAAACTATTCTTGCACCACTCCCGGGACCACCCGAGCCCTGGTTAATCACTGCATTGGCAACCTTGCCTTGCAAGGAGTTTAAAACATTATTGGCATCCCGTACGCCAGTCAATTCTCCGACTTTTACCGTCTGTGTCGCATACACCAATGTCTTGGATTGCCGGGTGATACCCAAGGCAGTCACCACCACTGTATTAAGTTCACTCTGTTTTTCCGAAAGCAAGATACCAATGGTCGATCGGCCATCGATAGGTACCTCCTGTAAGCTATAACCGATGCCACTGATCATAAGTGTTCCATTTGCTGGAGCATCAATGCTAAATGAGCCATCCGCTTTGGTGACGGTTCCTTTGGTAGTTCCCCTTACCAGGATGTTGATGCCCGCAACTCCGTTTCCAGTTGCGTCCGTAACCTTTCCGGAGATGGGCAAGTTCTGAGAAATGCCAAAAAGGGACATTGCCAGAAAGGTTAAAAGCAGTGATAGAATGTTCAGTCTTTTCTTCATGATGCAGTTGTTTAGTTGTTTTATGATTGACCGTACGTTACAAATTTGTTATTTATTTGGGT
>PLCH01000274.1 GCA_003135585.1 Chitinophagaceae bacterium | reverse complement strand
GTTCAATATATCCGCTTCAGGATCGGATTCGTAAACGAGTTTATTTTCACCCAGGACTGCCATTAATTTCAGAATATTTGCCTGGATAAGGAAAGAATCAGCAAATACGTGCATCGTTGTAAGACGAATTTTTTTTGAGTAGAGGATTTTATTACCCTCCAGCACTTTCAGCGNNGGACAGAAAAATATCTTCAGCCAGCCATTTTCTCTTTTAATATTTATAGCTCCGTAGTTATTGGCTTTTACAAATCCTTTTGTTTGCTTTACAGGGAACCAATATTCGGTCCATAGATCTGAACTGTAGGCAGAAAAGCCCCTGTGTTTAAAGGGAGTGAAACTGCTGTTCTCGTCTGATTGGTTGAACAGTCTTCCGCTTTGTATTTCTGCGTATTGGCCATCCGAGTCGGTTAATAAATTCTTCCATATCATGCCTTGTTGTGATAAGCCCCAAATCCAAATTTTCTTACCGGCTTTATCATCGTGTGAGGAATACCTGCACATGCCAAAATCCTCATCGTGCCAATAGGCTCCAAAAAAATCGCTGTACTTTCCAAATACATGGTATGATTTATATCCGCCGAAATTATTGTTTTCATAAAAAGAAATGTCTTTGCCATTCAGCTGGTTAATGGGCCATCCGCTGTACTCCCCTCCATGCCCCAAGTAATGAGTACCAGGATAAATGAATTGGAGATTTCCCTTTGTTTTTATGCCTGTGTTCATCCATGAATAATACGGCTGCTCCAGAGGGGTAGGATTGTACCAGAAAGATGTCGTGGTAAAATAGGCTTTGTCTGCGGGCAAATTAATTTCTAATCTCCAGGTTGTTCCCGTCAATAAGTCCAATGTACCGATGACACAACTTACACTGCCATCGTCCTTCTTAAAAGTGGTATAGTCTACCGGTGTAGCACAATTCGGCGTATGCCCGATGATGCCATAGTTTGCTTCAATTCCGCCACTTGTCCAAGGGCCGCGCATTGCAACATCGCGGAACTTTATCACATGATTTTCGTAAATAAAAGATTTTCCGGTTGATTTTTCAATGGCGCTCCAAATTTTGCCGCCAACCTGAGGCAAAATAGTGAGTTTGATAAAATCATTTTCAAGCTCTATAACCTTCCATTCTTTTCGCAGGGGCTTGTTTGTGAATCCGTCGTAATGAAAATAAGGATATATTTTTGAAGAGGGATTGGCAATTGGATCGGGATCGGAGAATGGATACGTAGTAAACATTTTGTCGTATTCCATGATGCTGGCAGGCCGTTGTGCTTGGCAAACCGGATTGCAGGACAGGAGCAGGATCAGGGCAAGAGGAAATACTTTTCTTTTAAACAGAAAGCGATAGATCCTTAAAATAAAAAAGTCTTTTGGTATCGNNGAACAGATGTGATAGATACGGATAAAAACCTTAAATCAATCCAAGTATTTTATCCCTAACCAGGAGGCAGGTGCCTTTAAGACCTGCTTTTTGATCCATGGTAGATAAGGCTATGCGTGTATCAATATTAACCATGCTTAAGGAATGTTGCATGATGGAAGTTTTTACGGGAAATAACAGTAGTTCGCCTATCCCGGCAAGTGTCCCAGCCAATACTATGAGATCCGGATTGAGCAGGTTAATTGCAATGGCAAGGCCTTTTCCTAAATTATGTGCGATCTCGGTCACTCCTTCTATAGCTAAACTATCACCATGGCGAATGGCTTCCAGTATGTCTTCCAATTCTATAAATCCCTTTTTGGCCCTTGGTTTCTGCAGGCGGCTGCTGCTCCCTTCATCCATTCTGGCATTTAATAGATTAATCAGGGCCAATCCGGATGCTTCGGTTTCAAAACATCCTTTTTTCCCACAAAAGCAAATCTTTTCATTGTCGAACATCTGGATATGTCCGATTTCGCCTGCATAACCGGAAGCTCCGTAAATTGGTCTGCCATTGTCAAAAATCCCAATCGCAATACCATAATCCAGGTTGACAATGCAAACATTCTTTTCTGTGTAGGGAAGGCCGTTGGCGCCAAAATAGTATTCACCATAGGCAACGGTCCGGCTATCATTATCCATAAACACCGGGAGCCCAAGGTCTTCTTCAAGCTTGGTTTTAATAGAGGCATCGCCAAAATGGTAGAGACTGAGCATCTGACTGGTCTTAACATTGATCCGTCCCGCAAGGCTAAGTCCTATGCCCACAATTTTTTCTTTGGGTAGGGCCGTTTGCGCCAAAAAATGCTGTATTTCTTTGATGATGGCGTCTAAGGATTCCCGGGTGTCCAAATATGGAAAAGGAATATTTAATGAGGAATCTACAATGTCTGCGTTAAAACTCATTAACCCGATATTAATTTTGTATTTTTTTATTTCGATCCCCAGAAAATAACAACTTTCCTGATTGAGGTTGTAGATGGAGGCTTTGCGGCCAAGGCCCTGCGTCTTTCGGCCCGTATCTTTTACGAGACCCTCTTGCAGTAAGCCCATTAATAATTTCTTGGTCTTGGGTACACTTATATTTAATAACTCAGCCATTTCGGGAACGGTGGATTTTCCCTTGGATGAAAGGTGGGCTATCATATTTTTTTTGCGGGCCTGGTCTTTAAGAGCAACTCCGGAAACCTCTGCTCCATTCTTATGAATAAATACGGAATAATTCATCTGGCTTATTTATCGTTTTCCAATATTACTGCAATTAGTAAATTAAATTACTAATCTATCAAAAAAAACTAAT
>PLCH01000227.1 GCA_003135585.1 Chitinophagaceae bacterium | reverse complement strand
GGGCCCGACTCATTTTGTAACAAGGGGTTTCAACCTATTGTATGTTTGCTACGCCTCTCAGGCCGACGCCCGATTTTAACCGCTAACGTTTATATACGGATTGCCTGCCTCAGGCACCAATGACGTCTAACTGCTATCCATCAATTGCAAGGCTCTTTAAGTATGTTTGGGGGTTCTGCGAGAGCCGCGGGCCCGACTCATTTTGTAACAANNCCTGAAACGTTTTTAACAATTCCACATATTCATTTCTGAAGGTTTGTTTTTTATGATGATCTTCCTGGTTTTGAATATATTTATAAACCCGGTCCACCTGTGATTGACCGTAAGAAAACACGCCATAGCCTTCCTGCCATTCGAATCGCTCCGGCGTCAATTGATGATCATTAATGTATTTTGATGATTTAGCTTTTACAGCTTTCATCAATTCAGAAACGGACATAACAGGCTTCATGCCAAAAAAACAATGCACATGGTCTTCTACACCGTTTACAATAATAGTTTTACAACTATTTTCATTGATTAAATTTCCAATGACGCCAAGCAATGTGCTTTTCCAATTTTTGGTTATTACAGCTTGTCGATATTTAACAGCAAAAACAGTTTGCAGATAAATTTGGTGATAAGTATTTGCCATTTTATATTTTTTAGCGTTTAGCTCTTTCTTTGCAACGGATTAAAATCCGTAGTTACAATATGTGCCGAGGCTACGCCTCTTGAAGTCAGCCACACCTTTTTTAGCCGGAAATCTTTGCCAACTCTTGCCTTGCTTGCATTAGAAATAAACAGGATCAAACTTCTATCTTTCAATCGCAAAATTCATTAAGTACTTCGGTGTTTCTGCGGGAGCCGTAGGCTCGACTCATTTTGTAACAATGGGTTTCAACCCATTGCTTTTTACCCCCCCATGGTATTTTATCAACCCTTCCATTGGGTTTCTCAAAACACTTCCAAGTTGTAGTTGATAACTGCTGCACATTTCGGCCAAAACATCTTTAAACCCATAAGCAATACCGCCGGTAAAATTGACCGGGTATTTCCAGCTCTCGCTAAATTTATAAATATGGTTATAAAAGAAATCATTGAAACCATCTTCAATAATATTTTCAATCATATAATGCCCCCGGTTCTCGGCCAAAAAAATTGCAAACGAAGCGAGATACCTGTTTGGCAAGGGGTTTTTATAGACATTTTCCAGGATTTCAACCCGGTTGGTTACATATTTTGCATCAAATCTGAACCTTAGCGCCGAATCAAAGGTATCATACAAATAATATTGTAATACTCTCTTTCCCAAATAGGCGCCACTTCCTTCGTCACCCAAGATAAAGCCCAAACCAGGACTATTCTTCACAATTTTTTTACCATTAAAATAACATGAATTGCTTCCTGTGCCCAGAATACAGGCGATGCCTTTATTCTTGCCGCATAAGGCCCTTGCTGCAGCGGAAAGGTCATGATCCACATGAATTTTTGCAGCTTTAAAGATTGAGGCGAGGGCTTTTTGAACCATTTTCCTGTTGGCTGCATTGTTACAACCCGTTCCATAGTAGTACACTTCATCCACCTGCCTGTTTTTCAGAGCCGGAACCAATTCCTTTACAAGGATTTGTTGGATTTGTGCGTCATTCAGAAAATAAGGGCTTATCCCCTGAGTTTCCACCATCTTTTTCTTGTCCTGAAATAATAGGCACCATTCGCTTTTGGTAGAACCACAATCCGCTATTAATATATTCATGGCAAAAGTTTAATCGATAACTTAAACCCGGACCTGCCAGCGAAGATAAAGTTCGCAATCGAGAATTAACAGGAATTCAATGGGGCTTAACAACGCGTTCTTCCGGGCATTTGCTTAATTTGCGGCCTGCATTACAGAAAAGAATATAAGAAATAAATTACCACCAGCAAAGCAGGTGGTTTAAACCTAAACATGCAAAGCATTTACGCCATACAGATTCGATTTTTCGGGACGATTTATTTGCGCCCCCAATTTGAGTTATTATTTGCGACTAATAAACCGTTTCAGGAGATTTGCTACGTTTGTGCCTTTGCGCAGACTTTTAGGNNTGACCAACCGCCTATCCTCAAAGTGCTGTTTAAAATATAATAATTTTTTATCAAACCAAAACCTAAAAGGAGCAGGACATAACCTGACCGTCAAAGGCGGCGGTTTCCTGAGTTAATATGAAAAAAGGCCAGTCTGAATTGGTCCGTTTACGCAGCCAGACAGATGAGGACCTGGTTAATTAGTATAACATCCTGAAGCTGCGGGGCAAATCCAATTGGTAAAATGCAAGGATCGGCTGGCTTCATTTCCTGGAAATGTAAAAGGTTGCCTGAATGGAAGGCAACCTTTTTATGTTATAAAATGAGTAGAAATTATAAGAGAATGAATTAATTATTTATTGTTTGGCCCTTTACCAAAAAGGTAAAATACACCTATCTGGATAACGCCGTTTTTGACTGTACCGGTTCCGCCGGTTCCAGATTTTTCCAGGTTGGTAAATCCCATATTATACCTGGCATCGATACCAAGATTGACTGAACTCATCAGATATCCAAGGCCAATAACGCCTGAAAAATCTGTTGATTGGTAGGAGGATTTTACATTCGTGGTTGTTCCACCCGATTTAACATTTGCACTCAATAAAAAACCAAGCTGGGGCCCAAGCTCTGCAAAAAACCCGGAAGGATGGTTATATTTAAAAAGTACAGGGATATTTAAATAGCCTGAATTCAATGTAAAGTTGCCGTCAACGTTGGTTACTTTAGCGCCCTGCCCCGAATAAACCAATTCCGGTTGCACACTAAAACCACTGAAGACTGGAATTGCAACCAATCCCCCTCCGTGAAAACCTACATTCATTTTAGATCCGGTTGCGTCAGAACCTGAGAGGTTGGCAAGGTTGGCGCCTGCTTTTAATCCAAATTGTATCTGGGCATTTGCTAGGGTTAAAGATGCACTTGCCAGAAAAAATAAGATTAGTCTTTTCATAAAGATTGAATTTTTTAGAGTTATAAGATGCTGCGAAAGTAATAGCCGGTTTGTGAAAATGCAAGCCTACGAAAGGGGCATTATTTTATTGTGCCGTCCGTCAAATAACTAGGCAGTCGCTATTTTATGCATTAATAATCAATGAGATAAGGGGTAGTGTCTTTTGCGTAATATTGTTCTTTCATGAAAGAACATACGCAGATACGCTTAGGAGGTTTATGATTGCGCTTGAATATTTTAGCCTGCCTTATTTTTAGAAAACGTGATGAAGGACGACCCTTTAATTTTTGGCCGGGGAATTAATTAAAAAGAAAAAAAGAAACAGAAAAAGAATTTGGGTCTTTATTATTGGGGGAAATTTTTCATTAGACGGGAATAAATTCCAAAGGGCTGCGAAAGCTTGCAATTCCTTTTATTTAACAGAAGGATGGGCAGCGTATTCTTCCACTATTTGCTCCAGAATCTGCCCGGATTTGATTTCAGGACTTACCAGATCCTGTAAGGTGACCTGATCCAGTAATTGGTCAACCGTAAACTGAATCATTTGCCATAGGGATCGCGCTGAACAATCTACTGTATTGGTGCATATTTTCAAAGTTCCCGTATGTGATCCGCAATATTCTGCATTAAACAGAGATCCACCCAAGCCCTTTAATACCTTATTGATGACAATTTGCCTGGCATCCATTGCTAAAACATAGCCTCCTTTATACCCGGGTGTACTATTGATAAATCCTTCCATACGGAGGATCCGGGTAAGCTTGGCCACATAGGGGGTACTCAGTCCTTCTATTTCACTTAGCTGGGGAATGCTCATTCCCTCTTTATTCTGGCACCGCGCAATACGTATTAGTATTCGCAAACCATATTCTTCCTGGGACGTGATTTTCATAATAATTCATTATTCTGTTGGCAATTGGGATGGGTCTTCCTGATATTTTTCCATAAAGTGAGTCCTTAAGGTTGCTTCTGCGTCTGCGGATTGCTTCAGGGTACATATCGTGTTGTACATCTCTTTTAACTCACTCGAAATCTGCTTTGCGTCCATTCTTTCAATCTGATATCGATGAAGGATATGAATCAGTTGCCCGTTTCTAAAAAGCGCGATATTGGGAGAGGAGGGAGTCAGACCTGGCAAATAGTCTTGCCTGAAATGAGCCACTGCATCTTTTTCCATTCCTGCAAAAAGAGTAACCAGTATGTCGGGTACCACTTTATTAAACAATGATAGAATGGTTCCGGGTCTCCCTGTGCGGGCAGAACATCCACATACCGAATTCAAGACAACCAGTACTATTTTATCATCCTTTCTGTTTAAAGCCCGATCCACCTCCTCTGCTGTCATCAACTCTTTAAAGCCGGCTTGGACCAGTTCTTTTCGGTAGGGTGCCACTTTGATTTCTGCATAAGCGGGGCCACTGTCACCCAGCAAACTATTGATACTTATCTGAGCCATTATTTATTTGTTTTTTTATTTTTTTTATTTGCTACATCATGCCTAATTCCAATTGTGCCTCTTCGGTCATCCTGCTCTTATCCCAGGGTGGCATCCATGTCACCGCCACGTGTACATCATTGACTCCTTCTATCTGTTTCAATTTCTGATCGACTTCAATGGGCAACGATTGCGCGGCCGGGCAACCGGGGGCAGTCAGTGTCATCACGATCTGTACATTGTTCACCGGCAGGATTTCGATTTCATATATCAATCCCAAAGCATAAATATTCACCGGTATTTCCGGATCATAGATTGTTTGAAGGCAATCAATTATTTTTTGCTTGAGTACTTCGTTGTTCATGATTTGTTGCTGCTGCATTTTTTAATTTAAAAGCCAGGGCAAAGTTTTTCATTTGTTTTACCATGGATAGTAAACCATTGGAGCGCGTTTGGGCAAGATGGGTGGTCATGCCAATTTGTTGAATGAAATCCAGGCGTGTTTCCAATATCTCATCGGGTGTGTGCCCGGATAACACCCTGATCAGCATGCTGATCAATCCCTTTACAATCAGCGCATCGCTTTCCGCTTTATAAAAGACCTTTCCATCCTTAAAGTNNCCTTTTTATACAATTCTTCGATCGGAGGCAATTTTTTGCCAAGATCTATAATATATTCATATTTATCATCCCATGAATCAAAGAGACCAAACTCTTCCACAATTTCTCTTTCAATAACTGGTATGGATACCTGTTCATTCATGGATTAGGATAACATTTTAATTGCTTTTTGCAGGCCATAAATCAATTCGTCAATTTCTTCCTTAGTGTTATATACCGCCAAAGAAGCACGGGTAGTTCCGGAAATTCCAAAACGTTTCATCAAAGGTTGCGCACAATGATGACCTGTTCTTACTGCAATGCCCCGGTTATCTAACAGGATACCTATGTCCTGAGGATGAATATGTTCAACTACAAAGGAAATCACGCCTATTTTTTCTTTGGCTTTACCAATAATTTTTAATCCCGGCACTTTTTCCAATTGTATGGAGGCGTAGGATAAAAGTTCATCTTCGTGTTTTCTGATTTTTTCTTTCCCTGTATTATTAATGAAATCCAAAGCGGTCTTAAATGCAATTGTATCCGCAATATTGGGTGTGCCTGCCTCATATTTGTAGGGCAGATCATTATACCATGTTTTTTCAAAAGTTACCTCTTTGATCATTTCCCCTCCCGCCTGGAAAACTGGCATGCTTTCCAGTAATTTTCTTTTACCATACAATACACCTGTGCCCGTGGGTCCATATAATTTATGGGCAGAAAAAACAAAGAAATCACAATCCATCTCCTGCACATCGATATCGAGGTGAACTACCGATTGAGCGCCATCTACCAAAACCAGCGCGCCAGCCTTACGGGCAACCTCAATCATTTTCTTTACAGGATTGACGGTACCCAGGGCATTGGAAACATGCATTATGGAAACCAGCCTGGTTTTGGGACTTATTAATTTTTCATATTCATCCAATAATAATTCACCTTCATCGCTGATCGGAATTACTTTGAGTATCGCCCCTTTTTCTTCACATAAGATCTGCCAGGGAACAATATTTGAATGATGTTCCATGGTCGAAATGATGATCTCATCACCCGCTTTAACATTTTTTCTGCCCCAGGTACTGGCCACAAGGTTAATACCTTCCGTAGTGCCCCTGGTAAAGACAATCTCCTCCCTTGATGAGGCGTGGATAAATTCCTTTACCAGATCACGGGTCGCTTCAAAAGCTGCTGTAGCCTCTTCCGCAAGTGTGTGAATACCCCGATGAATATTGGCATTGTATCCGGTATAATAATTTACAAGTGCATCGATAACTGATTGTGGTTTTTGCGAAGTAGCAGCATTATCCAGATAAATCAATGGCCTCCCCTTCACTTCACGGTTCAGGATCGGAAACAGTTTACGGATGGCATATACATCCAACTTTTTGGATAGGAGGGCAGTTTGTGTCATGCTGTGTCAATTTCTAATCTTTGTGAAATCAGTTTTTCAACATAGGAACGGATGGGTTCCAGTTTGATTTTTTCCAGGATATCTATCGCAAATGCCCGGAGTAACAAAGACCTGGCGTTTTCCTTGTTAAGACCCCTTGAACGAAGGTAGAACAGGGCTTCTTCGTCCAGGCTCCCAACCGTGCATCCATGGGAACATTTCACATCATCGGCAAAAATTTCCAGCTGAGGCTTAGTATTTATGGACGCATTTTCAGAAAGTAAAATATTTTTATTAGATTGATAGGCATTTGTCTTTTGGGCATCTTTGCGCACGAAAATTTTTCCATTGAATACCCCTGTCGCATTTTCATCCATTATGCCTTTGTATAATTCATTGCTGAAACAATGAGGTTTTACATTATCCACCACCGTATGATTGTCAATATGGGTTTGACCTTTCAAACAATACAATCCATATAAATGGGATTCGCAATACTCAGCGTCAAATACAATGTTCAGGTTGTTGCGTACAATATCTCCGCTCAGGGAAATGATCACAGCATAGGTATGACTTTTACCTAATTGCCTGATATGTGAGGTACTAATGAGGCTGGCAAGACTGGAGTCGTTCTGAATTTTATAATACTCAACCCTTGCGTCTTTTTCCACCACTATTTCCAGAACCTGGTTTGTAAAACTTTCCTGTGGACCAATAGTAACAAAAGTTTCTACCAGCTGCAACATTGCATTTTCACCAACATGCACCAGGCTTCGGGGCTGACAGAATATATTGCCTTCCCGGGTGTCAGATATATGATAAATGTAAACGGGGTGCACGGTAGCCTGTCCCTTTTTTACGTGAATAAAAACGCCGCCATGCGCAAATGCCATATTTAATGCATTGATTCCGTCTTTTAAATAGTGGCTACTGTGGCCCAGGTGTTTAGAAACAATATTTTTATACTCGCTCAAGGCTGCCTCTTCCAGCGACAATACAATTAATTCAGGGGAACGGATGACCGACAATGCAAAAG
>PLCH01000251.1 GCA_003135585.1 Chitinophagaceae bacterium | reverse complement strand
AGTAATTCTGGTGAGGTGCTTATTATATCCACCCTGCGGTCACCTTCCCGCAATAACGCAAGTTCTTTTGTGCCACCCGGTTGTTCTGAAGGATCAACTGGTTTAATTCTCCCCTCTGTTCTAATTCTTGATTCATTAATTTCAAAAATATTCACTAAATACTGCTTTATGTTTTCGGCCAGAATTTTTCCTTCTTTTGAATTTTTCCCTGAAGCACCGGTTAACAAAATAGAGCTTTGGGGATTGGCACGCAGGCGATCACCCATGATATTCAAAATATTATGATATACTGCCAATTGTCTCGACGACCGGCCGGTATTCAAATTATTGGGTTGGCCCTGCTGCAATTGTTCTTCCTTAAAGGTTGCAGCCTGTGATTTGGTCAAAATTATATACCGATTTGGGATTTCATTTGATCCCAGATCAAAAAATACCAAATTCCGAAGTGCAAATGTTTCTTTCACTTTGCGGTTTAATGGAACTACTTTGGGTGCCCTAACCGAAAACTGAACCTGCTTTGCAGCAAGGCTATCTGGAATTATTATCGGTTTCGTGACGGTTGACGGGATAGATTTTCTACCATGAGCATATTTAAATGCAACTCCCACCCTAAAAGTATAAAAGGACCACGATTCTACCGAGCGGGGCTCATGACCAAAGTCCGTTTGTAGGGATGCAAATGGCGAAAGACTCATTTGGGTAGCGCTGCCGTGTGCTGAAATCGGAATATCGAATCCTGCGCCCNNTGCTTTGCCTGTGTATAAATAAATGATCTGGATAGGTTGAAATTTAAAGTGGGCCCGGCAAATACGTAAAATCCTGAAGAAAAAGGTGTGAACCGTAAACTGGGTTCAAAAGCCAGGTAACTGATGTTGGTTGATAAATTTGACGAACAATTACAGGGTGCCATCACCCCGTCAAATTTGCCACCGCGGTTATCGAATGCCACATTCAGCATTCCGCCCCATTTCTTATTCGGCCGGTACTCTGTCAGTAACGAGAAGTAGGGTCGAACACCATTACCTTTATGAAAGGCAGTCGGAACTGTTAGGCTATTGTTTAGTTCTTGTGTGGTACCCCGGTAATAATTAAAATTTCCGGCAATTGATCCACCAAACCACCATAGGGGTTCTGATTGTTTTCCTTTTTGCGCTTCGCCATTAATTCCTACAAAAATTAACAGCAAGAACAAGGTTGCAATTTTGGGTTTAATTGTAAAATATGGTAACATAATATATNNATTAGTTTTATCCATTAATCTATATCGGTTATGGCACGTTAATAGTCGTATTTACCATAGTGATGGAAGCATTCAGGGAAATTGCCCTGCCATTCAGCACTGTCTGAACAGTATTGCCGGCGGTAGAGAAAGTAAGTCCGGCTGAAGAAATAATGGTTCCCACCATAACACCGCCGCCTGTACCGTTAATGGTGGCTGCACTTCCCACATACCAGAACACATTTTTAGAAGAAGCCCCGTTAACTGTTATAACACTTCGTGCACCCGCCGGTCCGGCAATACCAACTGTTAAACTCGTGGCCGCCTGGAAAATCCAGACAGCATTCGGATCACCTTTGGCGTCCAGTGTCAGGTTTCCCGTTGTTATTTTGAAACTGCCACTGGCGGATTTATAGATGCCCGGAGCTAATATTAATCCACCCAGTTCGCCTGCGCCGGGATCAGTACCACCAGGCCTTGAGGCTGGAGAAATACTAATGTAGGCATTGTTCGCGTCGGCCATGGCCTTGGTTGCTATTGTAAAGGAGGCTGCCGTCCCTGGAACAGGAGGAGCTGTATATATCCCACCTGTTGAGTTTCCTACATTAAGAGGAGTCTCCGTATAAACATTTCCGTTGGTCCCGTCGTGGAATCCGGTTATTAAAGTGGATGCAGCGGTAGTGCCAATACCACCGTTGTTAATTACTGAATTTATCCCCTGGTTGGTAATCCCTGAATTTCCTCCAAAGGATCCGAAAAAGGAAGCGGTTCCTAAGTTAGCAGGAGCATTAGGCTGAATGGTGGTAAAGCTCCAGACGTAATCACTTACCAATGCACTTCCCCAAAGATCTTTGGACCCTGTTGTAATAGTTGCCGTATAAGTTGTGTCTGAAAAGAGATTCGATGCCGGGGTAAAAGTAGCAGTCGTGCCAGTATAGGTGACAACACCATCAATTGACGTTGTCCCCAGTTTTAATTTGAAAGTTAATTTATTGATTGTAGTAGAGTCCATCACCTCGTTAAAATTGGCGTTGATTGCCTGGTTCAGACTTACGCCCGTGGCAGTGTCTACCGGGTTGGTTGAAATTACTTTAGGACAAACGCCTATAAGCCCCGCGTACTCCGTTACTTTTTTACATCCGGCCGCAAAGCCGAATAGTAAGAGCAATGTAAACCATTTGTTGGTGAAAAGGTTAGTATAGCTTTTACAAAAGGCCAAAAGCTTACTTCTAATAATGATATTTTCTTTATTCATAATCAAATTTTAGATATCTGTTTGACAAACTCACGCAAGGTGGATCAAGGATCAAGGATCATCCAGTTATAGAATCATTTAAGTATTCGTTGGAAAATTTAAACCCTAAACTGTTAATGAATTAACAAAGTGTAAGGCCAGGTGGGTATATAATCAAGATAGGTGTTAATTGGTGAAAGAGATATTTGAAGACCTATAATGAGAAGAGTTTATTCCCTTTTACTATTGGTCAATATCCTGAGCAGTAGAATAAAATCCGGATCATTTATATGTGAAGTATCAAGAACTCGATTAGATCTTTGCTTTTCCAGCCCAATTCTACCCGGCTAAATGGTCCATCGAAACGCACTTATTTATCTGACAGGAACCACTTATAAAATGATTTCACAAAATTATTTAACAATAAAATATCGTCTTTTCGGTTATTAAACGGCACACTAATTATTACTTTCCTAATAGTGTTTTCTGTGATCACTTTTGCCGACTTACACTTTTGCTATCTAAATTTAATGTTAATAGCAGGGGATGATAATAAATAGTCTATATTTTCGATTCTATATATAAAATAAACCCTCAACCAAACAAATGGGGGTTATTTTTGTTACCTAAATGCAATGCCCTTGAGCAATCTTTCCAATGTACTGTAAATTCCGGACCATGTTGACCCAGCATTCCGGTTGATGATAACCCCCCATTCCGGAATGATGACCCACCCCCTTATTGAATACGTTTGTAGAGGTAAAAGTTTATTCCGGGATGTTGACCCACCTTCTGCGATTGTGATTTTTCTCTAGCCAACGGCTGTCATTCCGGCATGTTGACCCACCTGCAGGTTTTAATTGTTAAGCGTTTTTGATCGTCATTTGCTTCCTAAAATTAGGAAGCAATGCCACAAAAGCCTATCGTAATGGAACAGTTAAAGCAAATTCTTCAGTTATATGCAGACGGGACAGGTATCCGTGAGATCGCCCGGCGCATAGGTATTAGCCGTAATAGCGTGAGAAAATATCTTCATCTCCTTAAAACCAACACAGATAACCTGAGCGGCAAAGAGCTTGCAGATAAAGCTTATAACAATGA
>PLCH01000280.1 GCA_003135585.1 Chitinophagaceae bacterium | reverse complement strand
ATTTCGTCTGTCCTGATGCTGACAAGGTCAATTCCCTTTTTGACCAAAAACCGCTTGCGGAAAGAACTGGAATGGTTGGGAAGCTGCAATTCCTGAAAGAGGGCTGCATAATTCGTGGTAAAATGCTGTTGCAGCTTTTTATACTTGTTGACTGCATTCTCCAGGTTATCCTGCTTTATGGGCTTAAGCAAATAATCAATACTGTTATAATCAAAACTTTCCTGCCAGTATTCATCATAGGCAGTTGTAAAAATAATGGGACAGGTGATAACGCACTGATCAAAAATCTGGAAGGATAAGCCGTCCGTTAGCTCGATATCCATAAATACGAGGTCGGGTCCGGGGTTTTGCTGAAACCATTCGGATGCGGACCGGGAGCTCCCCAGAACCGCCAGCAATTGGATCGAACTATCATATTGTGCAATGGCTTTCGTTAATTTTTCTGCCGCGGGTTTCTCGTCTTCAATGATTACAATTTTCATAATATTTTTTTTTAGATCATCAGTTTATCTTTAGTACAGGCAAGGTCACCGTGAACCCTTTTTCATCTTTGGAAACGCTGATCGTTTTTTCCGTAATGAGCTTGTATCGCTCTGCCAGGTTTTGCAAGCCGATCCTGGATGACGGTTTCCGTAATATTTTTTTTTGAATTCGGTTGTACACCGTCAGCTCATTTTCATGAAGACTTACCTCGATCACCAAAGGGGTATCGTCAGAAAATTCATTGTGTTTGATCGCATTTTCTATGAGTATTTGTAAAGAGATAGGAGGAACGAGGTAATGATCAAATAATTGAGCCGGGATGAGGATGTTCAATTGCACCGCATTTTCAAAACGTATCTTTAACAGGGAAAAATAATCCTTCAGGAAATGAACTTCTTCCCTAAGCAATACCAGATTTCTTCCTTTATTTTGTAGGAGATAGCGGAAAACATCCGCCATGCTGTCGTTGAACAGTTTTGCATTTCCCGGATTTTCCCCTATAAGATGAGAGAGGGTATTCAGGGAGTTAAAAATAAAATGGGGATCAATCTGGTTCTTCAATGCCTCCAGTTCAGCCTGTGCTTTTGCTTTTTGCAGTTGTTCGTTTCTTACCATTTCACTTTCAGATTCTTTTACCAGGAAAACGGTTTCATAAACATGTGTAATGAATACTACACAAATCATGATTATAAGTGTGGCTGTGAACAGAATCTGGCGGTTTACCTGACCTCCGGCGAAAATATAATACCAGCCGGCCAGCAGCAGGCTGCTGACGGGAATTGTATAAAAGGAAACGGCCAAAAACAAAGCAATGATTTTCCGGACGGGTTTGTTGAACCAGTCAAAATAACTTCGGAGTGTAAATAAAAGAAACCGGTTACCATGCCATATAACAAATGAAATGAGGATGGTGTAGGCATAGCTTAGCTTTAACTGCCAGTGAGTGAGCAAAAATCCATTAAACATCTTTGTGACAAGAGGAATAGCAATGCCAAAAAAGGGGATGAAGATCAGGCGGAACCCTATATCNNTACCCTATATCATTGATTTTTTCGGGATGGGTCACGCGGCCCATCGGCCAAATTGCTTGCTTCGTCGGCCTCTTTTCCAACTTCGTTCTCTTTTGATTTTCCGTGTGAAATTTATGAAATAGATTCGATTAACCATTAAACATCTATCATTTTAAATTCTTTTTATGAGTATGTCTTCCGTTAATTGGCTGGCTGTGCTGGTCGCAGGTATTTCTGCTTTTATTTTAGGCGGGGTATGGTATTCCCCCACCCTGTTCGGGAAGGCCTGGATGAAAGAAAATAATTTTACCGAGGAGGTTGTCCAGAAAGGAAATAAGGCAAAGATCTTCGGCTGGTCATTCATCCTTTCCCTTATTATGTCCGCCAATCTGGCGATGTTTCTTGCCGACCCGAAAACAGACCTGGTCTGGGGGATTACCGCCGGATTTCTTGCGGGTGTCTGGGCGTTTTGCGGAATCGCCATCACCGGTTTGTTTGAACTAAAAACAGCCCGTTATATTTTTATCAATGGAGGCTACCTTGTTATAGCACTTTCATTGATGGGTGGGGTCATAGGAATTTGGAGGTAAAAGAAGCAAGGATACTTTCCATTCTTTCGGCAAGGGTTTCATATTTTGTATAACCTTTTGCCAACAAATGGAATCTTGATTCATTTTCCTGAAGCAGTACAGCCGGAAAACCGGTCACCAGTAATTGTTTAACCAAAGCAAATTCATAGTAAGCCTTTTCCCTGTATGTTTCACTGTGAAGTTTTTGGTAAAATTCCTGTTCCGGCACCGGGTAGTTTTTTAAAAGCTCGCGATNNGCATATTGCAGGTCGGCTGCGAACTCAACCTGCCGGTCCCCACAATATTCCTTAAAGACACACATAGCAATGGCCGGTTTTTCAGAGGATGGAAACCAGTCGCTTTTTTCCGGGTTAAAAATATGCCATAGGTAATCTTTTCCGAATTTCACCCCGGTATATTCTTCGACGGTTTTATAGGCCTTCTGGACATAACCTGCTGTAACACTGATGGGGCGCGGTTCTTCAGAAATAACCATACCTCCAGACAGGACCTCAAAAAAAAACCTTTTTTCATATTCTTTCGCCAACTGCCGGATGACCGGGCTAAAACCATAACACCAGCCGCAAAAAGCATCATAACAATAAATGACGGTGGGTTTTTTATCCATGATTCCGGCTGGTTCCTAGCTGCCTTTTTTATTGATCAGGCTTTTTTTCATTTCCCTGGCAGTTTCCAACACTTCCTTGGTTTTATTTCTTATGAGATCCGGATTATTCCTGACCTGATTTTTATCCTGAAAGAGCCATAATATGAGTTCATCGTTTTGGAAATACATCCGCTCAGAAATAATAGGAGTCTTATTTGAGTTGGACCTGGAACTGTCGGCATTATAAGGAAATTTCTGTTCCAGTACAAAAATGAGTTTGTCCTTTTCAAAATAATATTCGTTTTTTACCTTGCCGGTTTCTCCAAAATATTCATCCACCATCAACACAAGCCTGTTCTTTTTATAATACCCTTTTATAGATCCTCTTTCAGCCGATGCTTCATCGATATTTATTTTCTGTATCCTGTATGTCTCCAATCCTTTCTGAATACTATTGTAGGCAGTTTGTATTTCCTTCACACCCGGAGAAGTTTCCTGGGCCATAGCCCTTGTGGAAAACAGACAAAGCAAAAAGATCCAATATTTTTTTATTATTTCTGGTGTTCGCATACCCTATTTTTTAAAAGCCGGAAATCCCGCCCCTGTAAAAATAAATAATGAATGCTAAAGGATTTATCTTGCTTTATAAATGATATGTTATGCCTTCTTCCAGGCGTCGGTTTGTTCAGCAGGCCTTTGCAGGCATCGGGTTGCTTTCCTTACCCGAAGTGGTTTCCGCTAAAAGAAATAAATATTCGCCTCCCCTGAAGATCATTTGCACCGGCGCCCATCCCGATGATCCTGAAAGCGGATGTGGAGGCACACTGGCAAAATTTGTGAAAGCAGGAAACCTGGTAACTATCATATACCTGACTCG
>PLCH01000196.1 GCA_003135585.1 Chitinophagaceae bacterium | reverse complement strand
TGCCAATGCTTTCAATAGCCATAGATATGGATGATACCATCGCCGATACCCACAAAAAACTGAAAGAATGTATCTACAGGGATTTCGGAGAGGTTATTGACGATGAAAAGCTAATAAACGGAGACACCAGTCTGAAAGAAATGCTGGGTCCGGAGAAGTACAGAGCCTACCGGTCTTATTTATTCCAGCCGGGATTTTTCAGGGATATTGAAGTTTTTCCCCATGCCATTCAGGTCATAGAAAAGCTTAATAAAAAATTTGAATTGTTTCTTGTGTCTTCCGCCACTGAATTTCCCAATTCCCTGAAGGACAAGATCGATTGGACCAATGAGTATTTCGCTTTTATACACTGGCAGCAAATATGTTTATGTGGTAGCAAAAGTCTTGTCCAAACAGATTATATGATAGATGATCGATCAATGAATTTCAGGACATTCAAAGGAAAACCATCCTTGTATACCGCTTACCACAATGTGCATGAAACTGGTTATGATAGAATCAACAATTGGGACGAAGTGGCTGCAAAATTTTTGTGAATTAAACCTCGAGCAGGGTTTTCACAGGATCTTTTCCAAATAATAGCTGATCAGGATTTTCCAATAATTCCTTCACCCTGACCAGGAAGCTCACCGACTCCCTGCCGTCTATTATACGATGGTCATAACTTACTGCGAGATACATCATTGACCGGACTACAATTTGTCCATTCATGACCACTGGCCTCTCCTCAATCTTATGCATACCCAAAATGGCTGATTGCGGAATATTGATTATGGGTGTTGACATTAATGATCCAAAAACCCCACCATTGGTGATGGTAAAAGTGCCACCCTGCATTTCTTCCATGCTGAGCTTATTATCTTTTGCCTTGGTCGCCAGCTCCAGCACTTTCTTTTCAATTCCGGCCATGCTTAAACTTTCAGCATTTCTGATTACAGGCACAACCAGTCCCTTGGGAGCAGAAACTGCAATTGAAATATCACAGAAATTATGGTATACAATTTCATCCGCATCAATATAGGCATTTACCGCAGGCCACTCCTGCAAGGCGAAACAACAGGCTTTGGTGAAAAAACTCATGAATCCCAGGTTCACCCCATGCTTTTCCTTAAATTTTTCTTTGAACTTACTTCTCAGGGCCATAACATTCGTCATATCCACTTCATTAAATGTCGTGAGCATGGCCGTTGTGTTTTTTGCTTCTACCAGTCTCCTGGAGACAGTTTTGCGCAGGTTGCTCATCTTTTCTCTTCTCTCTTCACGGCTGAATAAAGANNCTTCAATATTTTTCCCCCGACGCCTGAAGGCGTAATGGATCCTGCATCAACTTTTCTGTCAGAAATAATGGCAGCCGCAACCGGAGTTGCTTTAACCCCATTTGATTGGACAGCAGCCGGGGAAGCAGCAGACTGAGTGGTTGCAGAAACCGCAGGCTGGGTATTTGCAGCTGGCTCTTTCTCCTTCTGTTCTTTTGAAGCAGGTTGATGGACCGAAGGTTTCCCTTCCGGTTTAGCCACCGTGTCATCAATGGTCGCTAATACATCCCCGATCTTCAGGGTATCGCCCTCTTTACCAACTGTTTTCAACAAGCCTGCTTTTTCAGCATTCAGCTCGAAGGTCGCTTTATCGCTCTCCAGCTCAGCAAGAACTTCATCCCGTTCCACATACTCTCCATCCTTTTTAAGCCACTTTACCAGTGTCACCTCATTGATGGACTCACCTATGGTTGGTACTTTAATGTCGATCATTGAATTTACTGTTTACAATACAAGATTTACAATTTGATGGTACAATGTTACACGTTTAAATGGTCTAAATGCTGAAAGCAGTTTCTATAATCTCAGCCTGTTCCTGCTGATGAACTTTATGGTATCCCGTTGCAGTAGACGCACTGGGTTGTCTACTGATAAAACCATAATTGATACTCTTCAGATTCATTTGGAGGAAGGAGGCAGCACCCATGTTCAGAGGCTCTTCCTGGACCCAGAACCAGGTTGCTTTGCTATATTTTCTGTATAGAGATTCTAACTGGTTTGTTGGCAAAGGATAAAGCTGTTCAACACGGATGATTGCAATATCCTTACGGCTATCCTTTTGCTGCCGTTCAGCCAAATCAAAATATATTTTCCCGGTACAGAATAGAACTTTTTTGACAATAGCAGCATTGTCCGAAAATACATCATCTATTACTTCCCTGAATCCACCCTTTGTAAATTCTTCCATCCTGGAATAAGAGCCCGGATGACGAAGATTGGCCTTTGGGGAAAAATCGATCAGCGGCTACNNAGGCTTGCGGAATGGCCAGGCCAACTGTCTTCTTAAGGCATGAAATAGATTTGCCGTGGTGGTTATATTGGTAACAACCAGATTCATCTCGGCGCACATTTGCAGAAAACGCTCCATCTTGGCGCTGCTGTGCTCCGGTCCCTGTCCCTCGTACCCATGAGGTAACAACAATACCAGCCCGCTCATACGCTGCCATTTTTGTTCAGCTGCAGAAAGAAACTGGTCTATCATTATTTGGGCGCCGTTGCAAAAATCACCAAATTGAGCTTCCCAAAGAACCAGCGCATTCGGATTAGCCATTGCGTAGCCATACTCAAATCCAAGAACTCCGAATTCACTGAGTAAGGAATTGTAAATCCTGAACTGGCCGCTCGCCCCCTCGATCCTGCTCAAACGATTATAGGATTCGTCGGTATTCTCATCCATCAGGACCGCATGCCTGTGAGAAAAAGTCCCACGTCTCACATCCTGTCCGCTCATCCGGACATCCTTGCCCTCAAGCATGAGGCTGCCATAAGCTAGGAGTTCTCCCGAAGACCAATCCACTTTTCCTTCTTCTGAATATAATTTTACTTTATCCTGCAATAGCTTTTCGACCTTGCGCAAGGGAGTAAAATTTTCCGGCCATTTCATAATGGCATCAAATATTTTTTTGAAATCAGTTCCGCTGATAGCAGTGGAAGGAGAGCGCTCGAAATCGGCAGTTTTGGCCTTCCTCAAACTTCTCCACCACAATTCCGGTTGTTGATAATTATAAGGCAAAGGCTTCTGCTTGACCTCATCGAGTCTTTCCTGGAGGTCAGCCCAGAATTTCTTTTCCATGTTTTTGGCAAGTTCGACGGCATCCGTTTCCCCGTTTTCCAGCAGGTATTGGGTATATACCTCTCTTGGATTCGGATGTTTTTCAATGAGCGCATATAAATGCGGTTGGGTAAATTTAGGTTCATCCCCTTCATTATGGCCGTGACGTCGGTAACAAACCATATCAACAAAAAAATCAGAGTTGAATTCCTGGCGGTAACGGGTGGCAATCTCAGAGCACTTCACCACTGCTTCAGGA
>PLCH01000044.1 GCA_003135585.1 Chitinophagaceae bacterium | reverse complement strand
GTATATTGACAGTGGGGCGACCAAGGAACAATTCCTGAAGGAAATCAATAAATTCGCTGTGGTACACCTTGCTACCCATGCCGTATCCGACGTCAATAACAGTTCCGCTTCCTTTATAGCATTTTACCCAAAAAAAAAATCATTGTCCGAAGATTGTCTGTTCCTTGATGAAGTTTATGGCCTCAACCTGGATGCGACCCAACTTGTAATTATCAGTGCCTGTGAAACAGGCAAAGGCGAAATTGTAAACAATGAAGGAGTAATCAGTCTAGCGCGGGCCTTTGCCTATGCAGGCTGTTTAAGCACCATTAACAGCCTATGGAAGGCAGATGATAAGGCAACTTCAGCGATATTGCGGCAATTTCATTTCTATTTACAGAAGGGGTATTCTAAATCAAAAGCCTTGCAACTGGCCAAAATAGATTATATCAAAAGTGACGCTTTAAATAAAAGCCCAAATTACTGGGCGCATCTAATACTGATGGGGAATACAGAACCTGTTTATAAAAAGGGTTGGGATATTAAATGGCCGCTGGTGGTCATTTCGTTTTTTGGGATTTTTTTGATACTGATAATTGGGAGGAAAAAACTAAAAAAAAGTCGACGCTTTTCAAGGATACAGGATTTTAAAATGCAAAAAAACGTTATCTAAACTTGTTTGTTTTCAGGGATACGTCGACTCTTTAAGAACATGGTTTTCTTCAGGATCTGGAGGTGAATTTCAATTTGGATATGGATTGGATATTTTCATTGGATCTGGATCGGTTTCATTAGGACGTAAGTTTGGTTTTCATAGGATCTGGACTGGTTTCATTCAGGATAGGATTTTGTTTTCATTTGATCTTAAGCACTTTCGTTAGGATTGGTTTTCATAAGGATTTGGACATTTTGTAATCTACCAGATAGTTTTTAAAAGACTTTAAAGTTTTCAAAGAGCGGCTTACTATAATTAGTAACCTGTGTAAGCCAAAATGTAACCAGGAAACCTACTAAATTTTATTATTTTTACAAACAATTGATTATTAATTGTTTGCGTGTTTATATTGGAGAAGCTTTAAGTCGATTGCCGAGATTCTCTTCGCTTTTTTATTGTAAATATGGCTTGTATCGGCCTTGATTTTCTCTATTATTGGAATAGCCTGTTCTGTCTTATTGACCGCGAGGTAGCACAAGGCCAGGTAATAGTCTGCTTCGTCCTGAAAATAATTGTCACCGGATTGGGCGTTTACAGCTATGATTTGTTTTAGGCTGTTTATGGCCGGAACGAAATCTTTTAACTCCATCTCTGCCATGGCATCCAGGAAGTAGGCCTTATTGTTCTTTTCTTTTGATGAATTAAATTGGGAAACCACTTCCGCCCAGTTTTTATTCCGATAAGCCTGGTCCATCTTATCCGCGTTCCCGCCTCCCCTGCTGGTATTTAAGTCAAATGAGGAATAGAAATTATTATAGATCCCGGTAGAGCTCACCGTAGCGTATTTGTACACTGCCATTGAACCGGCAAATAACAATACACAGGCAGCGATACGGATCGCAACCCTGTACATGGTGCGGACTACAGCCTGCCCGGGTTTTGCCTGGGACTGTGTTTCGGAAAGGTATTTTCTTTTCGCATCAGCTACCTGATCATGCAGTGAATTGTATTGGATAGCCTCAACAGCAAGGTTTAAATAGCCCCATTGTTTAGAGGTTTCTTTGTCATTGCGGATGAGATTTTCAACCTGCTGCAATTCATCGCCCTGAAGCAGATGATCCAGATGATCTATCAATAGTTGTTCATTATTCACTGACATAAAATTTATTTATTTTTTTGACTGATCTGCCCGGCCATTAACGGGTTCTGTTTTATCAAACCAGTTAATTGTTGCAAGCATTTATATTTCTTATTTCTTACCACCTGTTCATTTTCATACGGCAGGTAAACCAATATTTCTTTCATCGTCAGGTCCTCAAAATAAAACAGGGCAAGTATCTTTCTACACGGTTCATCCAACTTGAGCAATAATTTGCGAAGCTCTCGCTTTGTTTCCATGTCGCCGATTTCATGACTTATATCCGGTTCCTGCTGATCCCTGCTGTTTTCAAAAATCTTTTCCCGGTTGGTCGATCGCTCATTTCTCTTCNNTTAAACCAAATATTTCGCGCAATTGAAACCAGGAATGTTTTAATACTTGCTTCACCCCGAAATTTATCCTTTTTTAAAATTTCCATGAACGTCACAACCGTTTCCTGGAAAACATCCTCGGCATCCTGTTGAGTTCCTCCCTTTGCAATAATAAAAGAGCTAATAGTAGAATGGTATTGTTTATATATGTATAAAATCGCCTGATTTGAATTTTCCTTTCTGCTTAAAGCAGCTATTAGTTCCTGGTCCGAATAACTTTCTTCAACCGCCATAAACCTATATATTAGTAATCCCTGGATAAATGATTGTAACCTATCAATGAAATAAATTAAAGAATATTGGCCAATTTAACCGTTTAAATTGCATAAATGCCTAATATTCAGCCTAAAATCCCCTTTTTTCTGACGGGAGATTTGCCTTTAGAAATAGAAATGACCAGGATTAAAGGAGGATTAGCGAATTATTCCTGATGACACGCGATGGGAACTTCGAAGAACTCTGCGGTACTGTATAAG
>PLCH01000065.1 GCA_003135585.1 Chitinophagaceae bacterium | reverse complement strand
TCTTAATAAACCCGGGATATTGGAATTTCAATCCGACATAAATTTTTGCCTGGAAGTTCTTCAAAATGGGGGACTCATTTTATATCCGACTGATACCATCTGGGGTATAGGTTGCGATGCCACCAACCCAATTGCGGTAGAGAAGGTATATGCCTTAAAAAAAAGGCCTGGGAAAAAAAGCCTGATCGTTCTGCTTGCTGATAAAAGAGATGTCCTGAAATATTCCGCCCAGCCTCATTTGAATATTTTTGATTATTTACAGACCGTCACAGTTCCCACCACTGTTATATACGAGGGTGCCATCGGATTGGCTGAAAATATTATAAATGAGGACGGAACCGCCGCCATGAGAGANNATAAAGAAAGGAGTAAATTATGTTGTCCAACACGGACAGGATGATACCCGTATAAAAGAACCTTCATCGGTAGTGAAATGGAATATCGATGGAACAATGAAGGTTATTCGCCCTTAAAGTTTAAATGAATTTCTTTCTTAGCTTTGCGCACTTTATACCGTGCAAAAATTTCTGATCATACAGACAGCGTTTATTGGTGATGTGGTTTTGGCAACCTGCCTCATCGAAAAATTGCATAAGTATTTTCCAGGTTCCCAAATTGATTTTATGGTACGCGCAGGGAATGAATCCTTACTAGTGGGTCATCCCTTATTGCACCGGGTATTTGTTTGGGAAAAGAAAAAAAATAAAATGCGAAATCTCCTGAAATTGTTATTCGATATCAGAAAAATGAAGTATGATAAGGTCATTAATGTCCAACGTTTTGCAGCCACCGGAGTCCTTACTGCATTCTCAGGGGCCAAAGAAACGATTGGGTTTGATAAAAATCCGTTCAGCTGGTTATTCAACAGGAAAATAAGGCATGTTGTCAGCGACGGAAAGATTACCCTTCATGAAATTGAACGGGACCTTGAATTAATTAAGGATTTTACTGACGGATCAATTGTAAAGCCAGTATTGTACCCATCGCCGCATGATTTTTCATACGTTCAACAATTCAAAAAGGGAAATTACCTGACAATAGCTCCTGCATCTATATGGTTCACCAAGCAATATCCACAGGAAAAATGGATAAAATTCATTAGAAAGGCTCCGTCTTCCTACCATATATATTTGCTGGGGGCTACTTCCGACAGGCCATTGGCTGAAGAAATCAGGAAAGCTTCTTTCCCAGCCCAGGTCACCAACCTTTGTGGAAAGCTAACATTTCTTCAATCCGCTGCCCTTATGAAGGATGCTTCCATGAATTACGTCAACGATTCGGCTCCGATGCATTTTGCATCCGCGATGAATGCACCAGTCACCGCTGTATATTGTTCCACCATTCCGGCATTCGGTTTTGGTCCATTGTCAGAAAAAAGTTTTATTGTGGGAATAAAGGAATGTCTGGATTGTCGCCCCTGCGGTCTGCATGGATTCAAGGCCTGTCCCCTCGGGCATTTCAGGTGTGCCTATAGTATTGGCGACGAGCAACTGCTGGAAACCTGTCCCTAAATGATCTTTCTTACATTTGCCTCAGTTATGGAAATCAATTTCACAGAAAAGGAATTATTTGTTTTTAATAAAATTACCCAGGCGGCCGAGGAACTCGGGCTGCCGTGTTATGTGATCGGCGGATTTATACGGGATAAAATCATAGGACGGCCGACAAAAGATGCGGATATAGTTTGTTTGGNNTTGAACCGCGCCCTTTTGTGGCTTTTTTCAAAAATTTTGGAACGGCCCAAATAAAAATTGAAGATTTCGAAATTGAATTTGTAGGAGCACGGAAGGAAAGTTACCGGCATAATTCCCGCAATCCACAAGTAGAGGCCGGAAGTCTCGTTGATGATCAGAACCGGCGGGATTTTACCATAAACGCCCTGGCTGTCAGTTTAAATCCAAACAATGATTTTCATTTGATTGATCCTTTTGATGGTTTGAAGGACTTGAAAAAAAAATGCATACAAACTCCGCTGGATCCCCTTCAGACTTTTAGCGATGATCCGCTGCGCATGTTACGGGCCATTCGTTTTGCTGCCCAACTGAACTTTACTATTGAACCAAAAACATTTCTGGCGATCAAAGAAGATGCCCACCGGATTCAAATTGTTTCACAGGAAAGGATCACAGATGAATTAAACAAGATCATTCTTACCGATCAACCCTCAGTTGGATTTGATCTGTTATACAAGAGTGCGTTATTGCAAATTATTTTTCCCAAAATGGTTGACCTTGCCGGTGCAGAATATATTGACGGGCTGGGACATAAGGATAATTTCTATCATACCCTTCAGGTGCTGGATAATATTTCCCTTCAAACAAACGATTTGTGGTTGCGGTGGGCAGCTATTTTGCATGATATTGGCAAANNGGGAGAATGGTACCTAAAATATTCACTAAATTCAAATTGCCTCAAAACGATAAAATGCGGTTTGTCCGTAAAATGGTCGAACTCCATTTGCGACCCATCAGTCTGACAAAAGAAAATATTACGGATTCGGCGATTCGGCGTTTGCTGTTTGATGCGGGGGATGATATTGACCCACTAATGACCTTATGCGAAGCCGATATAACTTCAAAAAACAAAATTAGGGCAAAACGCTTCCTTGAAAATTTTGAATTTGTCCGCAAAAGGTTAAAGGAGGTTGAAGAAAAGNNAACGCAATTCGCGAAGCTATCCTGGACGGTGAAATTGAAAATAATTACGATGCTGCTTTTGCATTTATGATGGAAAAAGCAGCAGTGATGAATCTAAAAGCGGTTAAATAAATGGGGATGATTTTTTGATTGTAATGCAATAAATTGGATGCAAATTTGGTATAGGTATTTGTATTATTTTTGGTGTTGGACATTTTGTGAATGCTTATTAAATTAACATCCATTAACATGGCAGTTTTGAAGTTCAGGATATATTTTGAAGAAGATGATAGTGTTTATAGAGACGTGTCTATGCGACATACCCAGTCATTCCTTCAATTGCATTTTGGCATCCTGAAGGCCTATGAATTTGATACCAAGCATCCGGCAACCTTTTTCCGGAGTAATGACAGCTGGCAGCGGGGAAGGGAGATTTCATTGGAGAAATACGATAAGCCTTATAAAGTTGACCCTTTGCTGATGAAGACAACTACAATTGGATCTGAAATTCGGGATCCAAACCAGAAATTTGTCTATATGTATGATTTTGTAAAAAACTGGTCCTTTTTAGTTGAACTTATTAATGTATCCAGAGAAGAGAATGGCAAACTGGACTATCCTGCTGTGGTAAAATCGGAAGGCATCGGCCCTTCACAATACGGGTCAAGGGGATTGGTGGGGGATAAACTGGCCGAAGTGGAAGAAAAATNNAATATGACCTTAACAAGGATACTCCGGGCTTTGGGGAAGAAGGGGAAGAAAATGAAGATTTGGGTCTGGAGGAAGTGGAGGGTGAGGGTGAAGGGGAAGGGGAGGGGGAAGGAGAAGCTGGTGAGGATTCAGGTTCAACGAATGAAATCCTTTGATTGACCCCGTATGTACAAATCAAAGTCTTGTTGCCTTGTGGTTCATTTTATTAAATAGACTTATTTGGATAAAACGGTCTTGTTATTAGTGGGCGCGACGGCATCGGGTAAGACAGAAGTTGCGCTCAGACTCGCCCAATATTTTCAAACATCCATTGTTTCTGCCGATTCCAGGCAATGCTTTAAAGAACTGAATATAGGCGTGGCGAAACCCTCCGTGGAGGAACTCCGATCGATCCCGCATTATTTTATTAATTCTCATTCTATCAATCAGGAAGTGAATGCCGCTCTTTTTGAAAAATTTGCTTTGCAAGCATCTAAGGAAATATTTAAAGACCACGACATACTTGTTATGGTGGGGGGTACAGGCTTGTACATAAAGGCTTTTTGTGAAGGATTGGACGATATTCCGCCTGTTGATGAATCGATAAGATCAATTATACAATTAAAGTACAAAGAGAATGGATTGGAATGGTTACAGGAAGAAATAAAAATAAAAGATCCTGAATTTTTTTCCACAGGGGAAATGATGAATCCTCAGCGGTTGATGAGGGCTTTGGAAGTTGTACTTTCCACTGACCGATCAATTTTATCTTTCCAGAACAGGCCAAAAGAAATACGCCATTTCCGTATCATTAAAATGGGTTTACAATTATCCAGGGATGAATTATACAGAAATATTAATATCCGCACTGATAAGATGATTGAATTGGGTTTATTGGAGGAGGTGAAACAATTGTTGCCTAGTATTCACTTAAAT
>PLCH01000560.1 GCA_003135585.1 Chitinophagaceae bacterium | reverse complement strand
CCTATGAGGATTTTAATTTGCATAAGCAAAACTCCGGATACAACAGCAAAAATAGCTTTCACCGATAATAATAAGAAATTTGCTGCCGAGGGAGTTCAATGGATCATCAATCCCTTCGATGAATGGTACGGTCTGGTCAGGGCTATCGAGCTGAAGGAAAAAGACCCGACCGTCATATTGCATCTGGTTACCGTGGCAACAGCTGAGGCAGACCCTATCATCAGAAAGGCGCTGGCACTTGGAGGCGATGAAGCTATCCGAGTAAACGCAGACAGCCATGATAGTTTTTATGTTGCCTCCCAAATCGCCGAAACGGCAAAACAAGGTGGTTATGACCTAATTTTCACCGGCAAGGAAACCATAGATTACAATGGTTCTTCGATCGGGGGTATGGTCGCTGAACTCCTGGGAATGCCCTTCTGTTCACTGGCTACAAAATTTGATTTGAACGGGACTACGGCTACTGTTACTCGTGAAATTGAAGGAGGGGAAGAAATTGAGGAGGTAATCATTCCTCTTGTAGTAAGCTGCCAGAAAGGAATAGCTGAACAAAGAATTGCAAACATGAAGGGAATAATGGGCGCAAGATCCAAGCCTCTGAAAATTGTCGAGCCAATTGCCGTGGCTCCGCTGACATCCCTGGTTTCTTTCGAACTCCCTCCCCCAAAGGCAGGCATAAGGCTTGTGCCCGCTGACAACCCTGCAGAATTAATTAGGCTATTACATGAGGAGGCCAAAGTTCTTTAAACCAAATAAATATAACAAATTGCTCAATTAAAATTTAATATTCATGAGTGTTCTCGTTTTTATTGATCNNGATGGACATATTAAAAAATCGTCCTTTGAAGCCCTTAGTTATGGCGCTAAAGTGGCGGAGATTTCCGGGATACCAGCCGAAGGAATTATTCTGGGAACTGTGAGTGAGGATATTTCAGCATTGGGAAAATATGGTGTAAAAAAAATTAATCAGGTAAATAATGAATCATTAAACAGTCTGGATACTCAGGTATTCACAGACGTACTGGCAGAAGCAGTAAAAATAACCGGTGCCAAGCTGGTAATATTCTCCCATAACCTGAACGGAAGGGCAATCGCTCCGAGGCTCTCCGCAAAACTGAAGGCCGGTCTGGTTACCGGGGCTGTTTCACTCCCTGAAAGAGCCAACGGGTTTGTCGTTAAAAAAAATGTGTTTTCCGGTAAGGCTTTTGCAAATATTGGATTAAGCACCGATATTAAAATAATATCACTTAACCCCAATTCCTATCACACGGCTGCCGGTGAGGGAATTGCAGAAATAATATCGATGAATATTGCCGTCGGTTCACCCAAAGTCACAACCAGATCAGTTACCAAAGCATCCGGTGAAGTGCCACTGACAGAAGCAGAAATTGTCGTCAGCGGGGGTCGAGGGCTGAAGGGACCTGAAAATTGGGGAATGATTGAAGAACTGGCAAAATTGTTACATGCCGCCACTGCCTGCAGCCGGCCTGTTGCCGATGCCCATTGGCGACCACATAATGAACATGTCGGCCAAACAGGGATCGCCATCGCTCCTAATTTATATATAGCCATTGGAATATCCGGGGCCATACAACATTTAGCAGGAGTCAATCGAAGTAAGGTTATAGCCGTCATTAACAAAGATCCGGAAGCTCCATTTTTTAAAGCTGCTGATTATGGCATTGTGGGGGATGCTTTTGAGGTGGTTCCCAAAATGATAGAGGCTGTAAAAAAATTGAAGGGGATCGCGTAATACAACCCCACAATATGGCAATTGCCATAATGGCCAAAATGAATTTGAAGTCTTACCGCAGGATCCTCCATTTTTGTTCTTTGCGGATGCAGGTCACGATTTTGTGTTTACAAAATTAAATCCCATTTTTGCTTCTGCCTTAAACAGCTCTCGCCAGAATCTGGTGAGTACACCCGCCGGACAAAAAATAAGACTTCTGACCCCATAAGGTAGGCAAGCTAAGCTATGAAACGGGAAACGGAAGCATATTCATTGTTTTGGTAGTTCAGATTTGTTTTCATCAAAATAAATAGGATTCCGCCCGCTGGCGGAGGGGACTTATGAAGAAGATAGAACTGGAAATAGTTGCCTTGTCTCATAGTATTACTCAAACACATTCTTACGCCGTGGTGTTGGGGGAAGTCAACGGATTGCGGCGCTTGCCGATAGTCATAGGAGGTTTCGAAGCGCAGGCAATTGCCGTAGCGCTGGAAAAAATGCATCCAAGCCGTCCGCTGACCCATGACCTGATGAAAAATTTTATGAGCGCTTTCAATATTGACCTGCAGGAAATCATTATTTGCGACCTGCAGGAAGGCATTTTCTATTCCAAACTGGTCTGCGTGAGCGAACATGATACCGTGGAGATCGATTCACGAACTTCGGATGCGCTGGCCCTGGCTGTTCGATTTGGGTGCCCCGTCTACACCTATGAAAATATTCTCGAAAGCGCAGGAATATTGATGGAAGATAGTTCGGGGAAAAAGAAACAGGTTAAAGAAACCGTGACTTCTGAAATAGGAAGCCAGGATGATTTGAAAGCATTGTCTCTGGAAGAATTGAATACCCTGTTGGGTGAAGTTCTGGAGCAGGAAGATTATATCCGAGCCATTAAAATCCGCGATGAGATTAATAGCCGCAGGAAAAGATGAACTGTTTACCATGAATNNCATGATCTTGAATCAATTTTTTACCCAATACCCCTAAAAGATGTCCTTGAAGTTATTCCATCCACCCGGTTTCAATTCATAGTTTCGGGCCTGGACATACCGGGGAACGAAAATAGTAATTTATGTTTGAAGGCCTACCAGCTGATAAAGGAAAAATGCCCCACTCTCCCGAATGTTGAAATTTATTTATACAAACATATTCCTACCGGGGCCGGCCTTGGGGGCGGATCTGCCGACGGAGCTTTTATGCTCCGGATTTTGAATGAAAGATTTGTTCTTGGATTTTCTTCAGAGCAACTAAAAAGCTTGGCTGTCCAAATAGGCAGCGATTGTCCTTTTTNNAACGCTCCCTCTGGATCTTTCCGCTTATTCGTTCCTGGCGATCCATCCCGGTATTCATATCGATACCAGATGGGCCTACTCCCAATTGGCTCCTTCCCTACGATCAAAATCAATCAAAGAAATAATTCAGAGACCCATAAACGACTGGCAAAAGGAACTGATAAACGATTTTGAAATACCCGTTTTTAGAAAATATCCTCATTTGGAGAAAATCAAAATGAAGCTCTATAA
>PLCH01000337.1 GCA_003135585.1 Chitinophagaceae bacterium | reverse complement strand
TTGCACATTGCCTATATCGTTGTCGTTTTCGAATTATTGAGCATCGCCTTTATACGGTTCCGCTACATGAAGACTCCACTTTTAATCACAGTCCTCCAGGTCGTAGTCGGGGGAGGAATCGTATTTCTGATTGGCATATTACTCGGAAAATTTGGGGGATAGGGATAGGATTAGCTGTATAAGGACTAAATATCTCCAGATCGGAACAGGAATTTCTTTCCCTTTGAAACAGATAATTGAATCGCTTTCAATTTCCCCCTTTCAACCGCATGTTTATTTGCAGGCGATATTCTATATTCATCAAACAGGAGCGGGTGTTTACATGAATCAATATTTCAGGTTTGCAAAGAATTATAAAAAGGCGTTTTTACTTGCACCTTTACTGGTAATTGTAGATGTATTCTGCGAGATTGTTCAGCCAGTCCTGATGTCAAAAATTTTGGATACGGGAATTTCGCACAAGGATATCGATATCCCCTGCATCATCCAGGTGGGGGTTTTGATGGTAGGCCTTTCACTCCTTGCAATAGCAGCCAATGTGGGAAATATCTGGTACTCTTCGCAGGGATCTGTCAAATTGGTTACGGAATTAAGAAAAGGATTACTCAGCAAGATCCAGGAATTTTCCTTTGCCAATATCGACCGGTTTAATTCGGCCTCCCTGGCCAACCGCCTGACCAACGATGTCAATGTCCTGCAGCAGGTTGTGATGATGGCGCTGCGTTTGCTCATTCGGGGCCCGCTGATGTTGATTTTTGCTGTGGTGATCACCGTACGCACCGCCCCGGGACTAAGACTCATCATCGCCATCTCCATCCCTGTACTGAGCATTTGTATATTTTTCCTGCTTCGAAAAGGGATTCCTTATTTAATAAGGCTGATTCAAGGTTATGCTAGTATACTCGAAGCAGATGGCAACAATTTGAGCCAGGAGCAACGTCAATTATTGAATATTGCCCGGGCCGCCGTGGCGGCGCCCATTATTCTCATACTCGATGAAGCTACCAGTTCTATTGATATTCATACGGAGATGGCTATCCAGGAAGGCATGGATCAGCTCATGAAGGGCCGTACCAGTTTCGTGATAGCGCACCGGCTGTCGACTGTTCGAAATGCGGATGAAATTCTAGTATTGGAAGAAGGAGAAATTATCGAAAGAAGGAGTCATTCTGCCTNNGTTGCAAAATAAAGGAAGATAAATCGCGCCAAGCATGGCTTCCCGGAAGATCATTATCGTGATTCGAGATGTTTATTCCTCCCACCAGGGCATAATGACCATCGATGACAGTGACCTTGTGATGAGGTCTCCTTCCGAAATAAAAATGTTTGCTTTTGAAAAGAGGCTCGAAAAAACGGAAGTGTACACCCGAGTCCTTCAGCACTTTAATAAGTGTTTTAGGCAATCCCTGGGATGCATAGCCATCCGCCAAAACATGGACTTTCACCCCCGGCGTCCCGCTGACATCAGTGCCTCCGCCACGAGGCGACCAGTTTCATCATTTTCAAAAATATAGGTTTGGAGTTGAATTGTGGCTGTGGCATTCTCAATTAATTGCAATAATAGTTGAAAGAATTCCTTCCCTCCCTGAACAAGCCTGATCCGGTCCTTTCTCGAATGATTGTTTGCAATGGTATAAAAATGGGATTTCATTATTTAAACCTATCTCACACCGGCTGGCTTTCTGCTGACGATACTCAGGAATGAAAATGATATTGCTCAATAAACCTTATGGGTTGAAATAACTATCCGTGCAGGCGATTTTATCTATGGACCCCTGATGCCCGGGATCTCACATCTGCAAGACCGCGGCTCCATGTATTTGTCCATTTCTCAATGCGGCCAATGCTTCATTCGCTTTTTCTAAAGCGAAGACTTGCGTTTCCGTTTTTACAGAGATCTTGGAGGCGAGGCTGAGAAATTCTCTGCCATCCGTACGAGTGAGATTGGCAACCGAACGAATCATTCTTTCTTCCCATAAAATTTGGTAGGGAAAACTGGGAACATCGCTCATGTGGATNNTGTCTGTGTCCCGCAGGGCTTTGGGAATAAGAGATCCGACTGGTGCAAAAATAATCGCCGCGTCAAGTTTCCTGGGAGGAATCCTGGAAGAGTCTCCCGCCCAGGTTGCTCCTAGTCCATAAGCGAATGCCTGTGCATCCACATCCCCATCACGGGTGAATGCATACACATTGATACCCTGGTGAATGGCAACCTGTATGAGGATATGGGCTGCGGCCCCAAATCCATAAATGCCCAATCTTTCCGCATATGGAGGTATCATCCTATATGAACGGTAGCCTATGAGACCTGCACAAAGAAGCGGTGCGCCTGAGAGATTGCCGTATTTCGGGTCCAGCGGAAAACAGTATTCAGGATAGGCGACCATATATTCAGCATAACCTCCATCCATTGTATATCCGGTAAACAGAGCACTGTCACAAAGATTTTCTTGTTCCCTTTCGCAATATCTACATTTCCCGCAAGTAAAACCCAGCCAGGGAATGCCAACCAGGTCTCCAGGCCTTAATTTTGTCACCTCACTGCCTGTTTTCGCGATAATTCCGACAATTTCATGCCCGGGAATCAGGGGCAGCTTGGGTTGAGACAGTTCGCCGTCGATTATATGTAAATCAGTACGACATACGCCACAAGCAATGATCTTCACCAAGACCTGCACAGATAAAGGTATGGGAAGGGTAAGCTGCTTCATGACCAGGGGTTTACCCTGTGCTTCCATTACCATGGCCTTCATGGTTGGAGGAAGCGCTAGTTTCTTTTCGGTATTATCGGTTGTAGGACTCATTGATCAGGCAATTTAGTTGGCAGATTGGCAACAAGATCATTATTTTATACTAGGTTGAATATTAAGAGATGGATATTAATTCCACGTTTGCATTTTTTCGAAGAGCTCCCTTGATTTCGCCCAGCCCGTAAGCTGTTGAATGATATCTTTTTGTAGCTGAGTGAAATTTTCCAAATGTTCAATCAGTATTGTCAAATTATTATATCCCTGTTCTGTTGCCATCATTTCCTGTTCATTGAAGTCCCGATCTTCCAGAAAACAATAAATAGCAATTTCAGCATTTTGAATATCGACATAGTATAATTTCATTATATTTATTATATCCAGAATATCTTTGGAACAGACCGAATCAAGATTTTTCACCCCTTCATTAGAAAAAAACTGCTGCAACCCATTCGCTAAAGCGGGTTGAATTTGTCCCTTATAATCAAATAGGATATTTTGCAATTTGCGGACAAGCTCAACCAGCTGTTCAAGGTAGGACCTGTTCCTACACTTTCTCCCAGCTAAGAGCCGCTGCAATATTTCGATTGAACGCTGTGTTTCCTTTACTAAACGGCCAGTAAAAGATATACTGATCCTGTTTATATTTTCCTTTATCGTCGCTATCCGGGCTTTTTCCGATTGGCTCTCATATACATGATCGAGTATACGAAGCTTATCGGCATGAACCGGAGAATAAATTTTGCAGATAAAATTGCCATATTTCTTTATTCCCCTGACTGGATAAAAATTGAAACCGTCATAGAATGAACGTTGTCTTGAATGGGAGAATACTTTTTGCTGTTTCATAACATTTAAGTTAGAATATGGAATTGAAGGTAGATTATGTATCATTTCGGAAACTATGATAACCATCAATCCTCGGGATGATCCGGGTAAGACCTGATGCTGAGAAGGATCAATTTGCAGCAGTTATACTGTGGAACTCATCCAATTCATTCATTACCGGGAATCTGGTTTCTTAAAAAGCAAAGGTTACTGGATAGAATTTCGTCCAAAATGTCCATGCTGGTAAAGCCAGGTTTAAACCTTCAATCAATGAAGACATTTAATTTCTTTCCTGATCAAATAATGAACTCCCAACAGGCTTTAGTTTACGTTTCATGTCCGGGAGGATGAGGACAGGAATTTGATTCTCAAAGAACATTGATTTGGAATGGCTCTTATGTAACCATCTTTGCAGCAATGAATGTTTGTGAGGGATCATAGCCAACATATCAATTCTGCCGTTTCTGATAAAATTCTTCAACCCGTCTTCACTATTACAATCCGGTAGATATTCATATTTCGGGTCAAGGGTTCTCATTATTTTTTCCAAAATGCCAGGCATGTCAAAGGCCTTTGATTTTTCATGCAATCGGGTGCCGATAACCCTGAATATGTAAAATTTTGAATGGAACCTTTGCACCAAGATGCGGAGCGTATCCAGAATATGGACATCCATGTCCTGATGAAAGTCATTGGCCAACGCGATTGAAACCGGATTTACCTATTGTGCCTCCTGAGGTATAGCCATCATAGCAACTGTTGTTCTCCTTGCCATTTCAGTAGCCGTACTTCCCAAAAACTTGCGTTAGCCATTGCCGCTTTATTTTATCCCCAGAAGAATCATATCCGCATTCATCTTTTTAGACATATTTAGCATTGTTGCTGAAGAGGGGCCTTTTTCGCAAACTGTTTCAAATGGAACACATTTGCCTATTCCATGCAATTCAGCTTCCATTTCAAGTTGTTCCCGCACAAGGCTGTACATGTCGTCGGGGATGACGACCACAACCGGATCCGTTATAGGGATTGGCATTTGCAAGAATTATTTTCGCTTTCAATGCTTTGGCCAACTCCATTCCAAATTTTGTGGCATTACGGGCGGCTGATGAAAAATCATTCGCTATCAGGATGGTTCTCATTGTTTATGGTTTGAATATGAAAACTATAGACGTAGAACTTTATATAGCTTGTTTCTTTTAAAGTTATTCTGTTCTGAACTTCTCAGTCATGATTACGGATACCAGATCCTCTGACAATTGACAACAATCAATATCCTGGCTGATCTGTGTCAATATAGAGAAAAGGCAAAAGCACTAGTTTTACTGAAGAAGGCTTGGGAAGCGATATGGGCTGGATTCAGTCATCGGATAAAAAAAATACCCTAAGATGATCTTATCGACTAAACTCCGGAGGTTCCTTTATGAAACCGGAAACATAGCAAATTTTACAGGCCGGTTCTTTGTTCAGGGAAGCAGGCCGCGTTTTGAATTCAAGGAATTGGTTTTGCAGTGCTATATCATTGGATATAAATCATTGCCCCTGGTAGGCTTGACTGGCTTCATTATGGGCTTGGTTCTGACGATGCAATTGCGCCCTTCCCTCGTGAATTATGGAGTTCAATCACAGCTACCTGTGATGGTTGGCGTTGCGATAATAAGGGAGATAGGTCCTGTAATTACTGCACTGATCTTCGCCGGCAAGATCGGAAGCAGTATTGGCGCTGAGCTGGGATCGATGAAAGTGACTGAGCAAATCGATGCTATGGAAGTAAGCGGCACCAATCCTTTCAAATACCTGGTAGTAACGAGAGTGGTTGCGGCGACACTAATGTTACCGTTGCTGGTTATCCTGAGT
>PLCH01000604.1 GCA_003135585.1 Chitinophagaceae bacterium | reverse complement strand
TTTTTCATAGGATATTGGATTTTAAAAACGGGGCTGAATATCTATTCGGGCCCCTTTTTTTTAGGAATCCCCCAGAATACTAATTTATACATTAACGTTAGTCTTATCTCCCGTTGACACTTCCCTTTGTCTTTCAAAATGCCTTGAGATGATCCCTGCCTTTGAAACGCCGATAAATGCTATCAATTCTTCCTCGGGCAGCTGCTTTATCTTATTTACGGACCGGAATTCCTGCAATAGTGCCGCGGCAGTGGCTTTACCAATACCTTCAATTTTTTCCAACTCATTGGTGAAAGTTCCCTTGCTTCGTTTCAACCGGTGAAAACTGATGCCAAAGCGATGCACTTCATCCCGGATCTTCCGGATGAGCATCAGGCTTTCACTGTCATAGGGTAACTTCAGGGATTCCTGATCTCCCGGGAAAAACAGTTCCTCCTCATTTTTTGCCAAACCGATAACGGTGAGTTTGCCATCCAGCTGCAATTCCCGGATGCTTTCCAAAGCTGCGCTCAGCTGGCCTTTGCCGCCATCAATGATAACCAGCTGTGGCAACGGTTTGGCTTCTTCCAACAACCTTTTGTACCGGCGGAACACCACTTCTTTCATAGTTGCAAAATCATTGATTCCCTGAACGGTCTTTACATTGAAGTGCCGGTAATCCTTCGGGCTTTTAACGCCGTTTTTGAAACACACCATTGCGGAAACAGCAAAACTTCCCTGGAAATTTGAATTATCAAAGCACTCGATATGGACGGGCAATTCGGGCAATTGCAGGTCTTTCATCAGCTGAGCCAGGAGCTTTAGGTTTTCTTCGTCGGTTTTTCCGCTTATATGAAGCATCTTTTTTTTCTTCCATTCCTCCAGGAAAAAGTGGACATTTTTTTCCGACAGCTCGAGCAACTTCTTTTTATCGCCTGCTTTTGGTATGGTAAGAAGGATCCCCTCCAGGGGGTAGTCAATCTTAAAAGGCACGATGATTTCGGAAGCGGTGCTGTTAAAGGTGTCCCGCAATTGTGCAATGGCAAAAGCCAATATTTCTTCATTTTTTTCTTCCAGACGGGTTTCCAGCTGGGTGGTATGTGTTTGCACGATGGTTCCGTTTTGTACCATCAGGTAATTGACAAAGACCCCGTCCTCCTGGCGCGTCATCGAAAATATATCAGCGTGGGTATTGTGTTTGTTCACAATTACGGAACGCGCTTTGTAACTTTCCAGGTGTTCAATTTTTTTCCGGAGGATTTCAGCTTTTTCAAACTGCATTTTTTCAGCAGTCTCCTTCATTTCTTTTTTAAACTCAGAAATCACCGGGCCCAGGTTGCCTTTCAGGATATTCCTTAGCCTGGACAAACCTTGCCTGTAGTCTCCTTCGGTCTGCAGGCCCTCACAAGGGCCCTTGCAATTTCCCAGGTGGTATTCAAGGCAAACTTTAAATTTCTTTTTCTTAATATTTGAGCTGCTGAGATTTAGTTTGCAGGTACGCAATTGTACGTTGGCTTTAACAAAATCAAGCAATTCCCTGACCTTCGCAACCGAAGTAAAAGGACCCAGGTATTCAGATCCGTCATTGATCTTCCTTCGGGTTAAGAATACCCTTGGAAAAGGTTCATTCTTAATGACTATAAAAGGATAACTTTTATCATCTTTCAGGTTAATGTTAAAACGGGGTTGAAATTGTTTGATCAGCGAATTTTCCAGAAGAAAGGCATCCTGTTCTGAATTGACGAGGGTGAATTCAATGGAACGGATTCGTTGCACCAGATCCCTTGTCTTGTAGGTAGTGAAAGTTTTGGTAAAATAGGAGGCTACCCGCTTGCGAAGGCTTTTTGCTTTCCCGACATACAACAATTTTTTATTTTCATCCAGGTATTTGTAAATGCCCGGCCCGACTGGAATCGTCTGGGCTAACTTTTGATACTCTTGCTGATTCATGCTTTGGGTTTAATCTCCGGAATCCCAGACTACTTTTAATTGTTTATTCTTCTTTGGCTGACCTTTAGTTTGAAGGATGGTCAACACAAGGAAACTCTTCCTGGGTCTCCAATACATTTTTTTAGTAATCAGGCTGTCATTATTATTGACCGTTTCCTCCATATAAATGGATTTCACCCTATCGAAACCAGACCTCTGCGCGGCTATTACATCGACCCGCCTGAGCCCGCTGGTATTGTTTTTTGCAGTATAGGTAAAGGTCAGGGAATTTGTTGTCTGGTCATAAAACGAAACCTCTGAAAAATTTTTCTCAAAAGCAGGGCTGTCAAGCTCCGGCGGTAAAAATTCTTTTGCCAATTGGTTAAAAGCTGGGGCCTGGATAAAAGCAGAATCGGTCTTACCGCCCTGGATATGGTAGGCTATAATGGCCAGGGGCATGGAATCCACATATCTTATTTCGCTCCTTAAATAATCTGTTACGGGAAAGAAGTTTTTTGTACTGTCAGTTCCGGCAGCCGGCACAAGGTCCGGACTATTCTGACAGGCCCCAGCAAATAAGAAAATTGGAAAAACCCAGATTGAGTAATTTTTCATCAGGCAAAATTACGCAATTGAAGCTATTTTGGTCTTTACCGGATGGTCTTGCTTATTCCTATCTTAATCCCATATTCCATCAGGTTTTCCCTAAGAGAATATTTATTGGTGTAAGTGGAGAACAGCTGGTAGCGGAACTGTGGACCGATCTGCCAACGCAAACTGCCTATCTGGTAGGAAAGGAATGCTTCCAGGCCTCCGTCCAAATTCCATTTTCTAAATAACGAAGGCTCTTTTGTATAATTGGTATAGTCAGTGGTTAATAGATAGGAATTCCTGTTCATCAGGTAAGTAGGCTGAACGGTACCGCCTATATTTAATTGTAATTTTCCATTACCCAAAACCCTCATTTCAAATCCAAGGGGGGCAGACAACTGGAAATAAAGGTTCTGCAGATTTTCTTTATTCGTTCCTCCAAAGTTGTGGACGTCAGTATAAGTTGTCAGAGAATCCGTAAAATATCCGTAATAGGGGCTCAGGGCGATGGTAGCCAATTCTGGTGAAGAGGAATAGGCTTTAATCAGATACCGGCTGTAATTAAATTGAATGCCCAATTTAAAAGTGAGCTTGCGTGTCAGGCGGTACTGCAAACTGCTTCCCAATTCAAAACCAACAGCTGGTGAATGGTCCACAAATGCATTGGGATTGCCAAAATGTTTCAACGCAATCGGTACATTCTCCACCCTCGTTGTTATGTCTGCGCTGTTGCTCGTATTGGAGCTGTTGTTGGCAACGGAAAGTTTCCGGTAATTTACAGTTGGGGAGAAATAGGCCTGCAGGTTGAGTTTATTCCTTCTTATCCTTTTCAATTCCTGAGTGCCGTAATCCTTTAACCAACCAAGCTGCTGTCTGTCTGCTGCCTCGTAATTGGTAAGGGAATTTTCCAGCTGGGCTATAACAGACGGTAAAACGACTTTGTTCTGTGCGGCAAGTTTATCGATGTTGAAATCAGTTTTTGTTCCTGATGGCAATTCTTCAGAGTTGTTGCTGGAAACCCGGCCCAAAGGAGCGGTATTTATAATTATGGCCGTCTCCGTATTCACCGGGATAACAGGAGGAAAAGATAAGGCACTAAAACTAATAAGCCGATTATTATCTATTTGATTTATCTGCCCATCTTTTACCGGAGCCAGGATTTTATCACTTATCTGCGCCATCTCCATTAACTGGTCTTTATCCCGGCTGTCATCTGCAACACTCAGGGAGGAACCAGGTTGCCTAACAGGATTTTCCTTTCTAAGGCCGGGGAAAGGAAGGAGTGAGTTGGATCCAACGGATGTTTTTGCATCAACCATATTGGAGGAAGCCGTTTTCTTTACAGCCGATAGATGCTTGGCGGGTATTAATAATTCTTTACCGGCAAAAAATAAAATACCGGTGATCAAAAAAGACATTCCGAATATAAATCGCCTTCTTTTGGTGTGCAAGGAATTATAAATCGATTTCCACACTTTGTCGGAAGGGTACATTTTATATTGGTCGGTCTTCTGTCTGACCAATGCTTCCAAATCGTCATTAAAAAAATTGCGTTCCATCTTGTCAATCGTTTTGGGCCTGTATTTTCATAGAATAGCCAGGATTTTATCTTATTGCTGCAAGCCACTTTAGCTTTTCCCTTGGTTTTTGTAGAATATTCTTTCTTATCAGAATATCCTCGAGCATTTGCCTGGCTCTTGTGTATTGGGAGCGGCTGGTGCTTTCTTCAATATCCAGCATACCGGAAATTTCCTTATGCGAGTAGCCTTCAATAGCATACAGGTTTAAAACCGTCCTGTAGCCAATAGGCAGTATCCTGATACATTCCACGATCTGCTTTGCCTGAACAACAGAAGGCACACTTTCCTCCCTCACCTGTACACTGCTTGCATGAAGAATATCCACACTTTCACTAAACCGTTTATTCTTTTTCAGGCTGTTGATACAGGTATGAACAATGATCCTCCTGATCCAGCCTTCAAAAGCGCCTTTATTCTGAAAGGTGTGTATCTGCGAAAAGATTTTAATAAATCCTTCCTGCAGCATATCTTCTGCATCCTCTCTATTGTGGGCAAACCGGTAACATACAGCAAGCATTTTAGGACTGTACCTATGGTACAATTCCCGCTGGGCAGCAGCCTGATTTCTTAAACAGCCTTGAAAAATGGCATCTTCGGTCATACTAACCGCGTTGGATTGCCCTGTAATTTAGACAATTTTTATCTCCCAAAGCTGCTTTGCACCTAAAAAAACAGCGGGTTAAAACAAAAAGCTTAGCGGCATTTTACCGTGTGAGAATGGATCCAGTCATTTCGGAGGGGATATCAAGATTCATCATGCTGAGAAGAGTGGGAGCTATATCCCCCAGCTTGCCCGGGCGAATGGCTCCTTTCCATTCTTTATCAATGATAAAAAAAGGAACGAGGTTCATGCTGTGTGCGGTGTTGGGGGTACCATTTTCGTTGATCATATAATCAGCATTGCCGTGGTCGGCAATCAGGAAAACACTCCATTCATTTTCAAGAGCCGCCGTTACCAGCTTTTCAACGCACCGGTCAACGGTCTCTGCAGCTTTTATGCCTGCTTCAAATACGCCCGTATGTCCAACCATGTCCGTGTTGGCAAAATTCAGGCATATAAAATCGGCTGTGCTATTTTCGATTTCCGGTAATATGGCCTCCGTAATTTCATAGGCACTCATCTCCGGCTTCAGATCATAGGT
>PLCH01000335.1 GCA_003135585.1 Chitinophagaceae bacterium | reverse complement strand
GAAGACTTACAAGAGTATTTTGCAGAATATGGAGAAGTTTCTTCTGCAAAAGTTATTATGCACAAATTCACCAACAAATCCCGTGGATTTGCCTTTGTAGAAATGCCCAGTGATGAGGCAGCCAATAAAGCCATCCAGGAACTGGACGGTGCAACTGTAGATGGAAGGACCATCGGTGTATCAGTAGCAAGGCCAAGAGAAGAACGCAGCAGCAACAAAGGCTCGTTCCAGCGCAAGGGCAATTACAGCAATAGCCGCTATTAAGCTGAATTACTTTGATCCATACATTAGGGCCCGGTTACCCGGCCCCTTTTTTTATTGTAATATCCCGACAAGGGAAAATTGTATTTTCACTCCATGAATTTTCTGGGCAATATTATCTGGTTGATTTTCGGAGGATTCCTGGCTGCAATGGGTTATGTTTTCGGGGGTTTCATCCTTTGTCTAACCATTGTCGGAATCCCATGGGGCATGCAATGTTTTAAGATTGCAGGGCTGGTTATCTGGCCTTTCGGAAAAACCGTCGTTTCGTCCAAAACCAATTCGGGTTGTCTTTCCCTGCTATTCAATATCATCTGGCTGTTGTTTGGCGGATTGTATACAGCATTTATTCACCTCATTTTTGCGGCGTTGTTATTTATAACCATAATCGGCATTCCTTTCGCCCGCCAACACATGAAACTGGTGGAATTGTCCTTGATGCCTTTTGGAAAGCAGGTGGTCTGAAATCAGAAAGCAGGGAATAAGAAGCATCGTAGATTCTTATTCCCTGTTTAATTCTTGCAAACTAGAGAGGTAAACTTTAAGCCAATTTTATTTCCAGTATCCCTTGCGCCATCTCCATCCATTGCCTTTTGCTTCCCACTGACCATGATGCCACTCTCGGCCTTCCCTGCGCCTGTCCCAACGTCCTTCATTCCAGCGGTAGGAACCGCCGTCCCAAACCCAGTCGCCATCGATCCAGACATAATCGGGACCCGGAGAAACAGGACGATTATATACTATGTCATTCGGCCTGGAGGTAACGATTGCTCCGTGTACCGTGCATGCTGTTCCTGCTATCATGCAACAAATAACAACTATCAATAATTTGCTTTTCATGATCGCTTGATTTTCATTAAAAAATATGCCTGCCCGGATTGCTTTGATGGCATTCCGGATTCATGCTTTGTCTGAACCTGTACCAAAATTATGCCATAGCAAAAAAGCCAGGGGATGGGAGGAAAATCCGATTTAATTGTGGTGGGAATTCCACATTTTACGCGCAAATATTGTCCTGGAAGATGTAAGAAGAAAGCTGATCAAAACAAGGGGGCTGTTTATGATTCGTTTTTACGTATATCCATAACCGATTACTTATTTAGCGCAAATTTTTCGTTTTTTATATATTAGTGAATAGGCTATCCGGGATTTTGAAAAGAACTGCCGGACAGATCCAGAAACCAGCTGTCTATTTGTTGAGCCACCGTTCAAAAAATTCGTAGGTCCTTAATAATTGGTCGATGCGCTGCCGGTTATCACCACTACGCGTAATTTCATGGGTTGCGCCGGGATGACGGATGTATTCAACAGGTCTTCCCATAACTTTAAGACTTCGGTATAACATTTCACCCTGAATAACTCCAGTACGGCGGTCATTCTCCCCATGAAAAATAATATAGGGCGTGGTAATATTTTCAACATAGGTAAGGGGGGATTCCCTGTCAAGGATTGACTTGACAGAAGGCTCCCATGGGTAGCCGCCAAAATAATCCGGCACAAGGCGCCAGGCATTTCCTTCACCGAAAAAAGTGGCCAGATCATATACACCCCGCTGTGAGCAGGCTGCCTTAAAGCGATGATCATGTGAAACAATCCAGGCAACCAGGTAACCTGCATAGGAACCTCCGGTTACGACTAATTTAGAAGTGTCTGCCCAGCCTTCTGCAACCGTTTTATCCAATGCTGTCAGAACATCTCTGCTTGGACCGGCACCCCAGTCTTTTATAATAGCACGAAGGAAGTCCAAACCATAGCCACCGGAACCCCGCGGATTGCAATAGATTATCCCGTAACCCCTAGAACAAAAAAATTGGAATTCATGCCACATGGAGCTTTCACCGGGTCCCCACATGGCCGAAGGACCGCCGTGGATTTCCAGTAGAAGTGGGTATTTCCTGCCGGCTTTATAACCGGTTGGTTTCATTACCCAATATTCAACCACCAATCCTTTTTCATTTTTGAAAACTTTTTTTTCGGGGAAGCTGAGTTGTTTATCCTTTACCCAATCAAAATTGAAAGAACTGATGCGTTTGGAATGTTCCAGGGAATTGTCAGCACTGTACAATTCAAATGGATCTGCAACTTCTGTTTTCACGAAGACGATGCGGTTTGCTTTTATGTCAAAGCTTCCGATGCCGCTGTTGTAATCCGAAAGCTGATCGATTTTTCCGGAAGGGATCCTGACCCGGTAAAGGAGAAAAGCGCCATTGGAAGGGCAGGTAAAATAAAGATATTTATCATCTTCACTCCAGACAAAATTGCCTTTGCTGCGATCAAGTGGAATGGAAATTACATCACTGACAGTTCCGTTCAGCGGCATGATGGCCAAACCTGCAACAGAAACGAATGAAGTGGGGGCATATTCAAAAGCGAGCCATTTACCGGATGGCGACACAGAAGCGTTGTTGTAGGTTTTGTTC
>PLCH01000156.1:2693-6516 GCA_003135585.1 Chitinophagaceae bacterium | reverse complement strand
GTATAACGGTCATCCGCATTCCCGCCGCTCAGACTCAGCATACTTTCAAACTGGTAATGCTTGCTCATTTCAGGGCTCTTCTCATTGATCTTTCTTCCCCTGGAATATTGCTTTGCAAATTCCACGGGTGATAGCCAGGTCCCCAGAAAATCGGCCCCAAGGCTTACGATCACCTTGGCCTTTTCAAAATGAAAGGAAGGGATCGACTTTTTTCCATAGCTCGCCTCATTAGCAAGCAACTGGCCACTATGAGAGTCTGTATCATATTGCACATGCCTGCTTCCTGGATATTTGGCCAGAAATTCAGTAATGATTTGTTTGGTGGTCGGGGAAGTAAGCGTACAGGTTAACAATACAATGGGTGCTCCGCCCAAACCTGCCATTGCAGCGCTTGCCAGTTTATCAAAAGCATCAAAGGTGCTTATTTCCTGCGGCATACCATTTATCATCTGTACAGGGTAGCGCAGCCTGGCCGTATCATATAGATCCAGCACGGAAGCCTGGACCCTGGCAGAGGTACCTCCTCTCGTGATGGAGGATAATTCATTTCCTTCCAATTTGATCGGACGGCCATCTCTCACTTTTGCCACCACGGGAACAATCTCGCTTCCGGAAACATAGGTAGTGGCATAATAATCGGCCATTCCCGGAATTAATTCATCAGGCTTATTCAGATAAGGTATCACCTTTTTTACGGGTATCTCGCAGCTTGCTGCCAGGGCAGCTGCCGCCGTACTGAATCCTAAAAATTTCAGGAAATCCCTGCGGGGAGACATGGCATCGAGCAAACCCTTCCCGTCCAGGCCTTCCATCGAAAGTTCTTCGGGGAATTCATTCTGAGCCGATTGCTTAAATGCATCACTTTCATTGAGCTCCCCGAAACTTTGCCAGTACTTTTTATCGCTCATTTATTACCAATTTGAAAGTTTGAAAAACACAGAAAGTTCCACAGGTCGAACTCAGTACACCCATCTCAATAATGACATTTCTGACACTCGGTACCTCCGATATCTTCAACCGTAACACTGTCCATTTTGCCGGATTTCAGATCATTATGAAATTTTTCGTAAATGCTGTAGAATTTATTGCCGGCGTTTGCTGAATCCGGAAAATTTACTTTGGTGGTCCGGTGACAATTGACGCACCATCCCATGCTCAGTTCCGTGAATTGTTTCACTTCATTCATTTCCTGTATCGGACCGTGACAGGTTTGACATTGAACCCTGCCCGCACGCACATGCTGTGCATGACTGAAAAACACGTGATCGGGAAGGTTATGTATTCTGATCCATTCCACCGGCTTGCCGGGCTGCGTATATTTATTTGCTTTGGGATCATAACCCGTATAGCTGTATAGTTTCTGGATTTCCTCATTTGCATCCACGGTCGAACCATCTTCCCTGTACAGGGGTTCACCCTTGTACTCGTTGATGGCAGCATGGCAGTTCATGCAAACATTGAGGGAAGGAACCGCTGCGGTTTTGCTCTCCCATGCATTGCCATGACAATACAAACAACTGATCTGATTGGTACCGGCATGTACCTTATGCGAATAAAAAATTGGCTGTACCGGCTGATAGTCTCTGCTTCTTCCCAAATTGATGGCTCCCTCCACGAGATAGTATCCCCCGACCACAAAAAGAATCAGTGTCAGAAAGGTGATGTATACCTTATTTCTGTAAAAAGGAACAGGATCTGTGGCAGGTATTCCTTCTTTGTCATCGGACAATTTTTTCAGGCTGCTGTTTACCTGTAACATGGTAAACATGATAACGGCGAGGATCAGCGTAAGTATACCGTATAATAAGGTATTATCACTTTCCTCTGTTTTTGCCGGGGCGCCCACCGGTCCTACTGCGCCCGGACCTGGCTCAGGGTAGGTTTCTACGTATTTGAGGATAGCAGCGATCTCCGGATCCCCCAGCCCGGGAAAGGCATTCATCGGAGTCTTGCTGAACTGATTATACAGATCATTAAAATATTTGTTCCCCGAAGCCAGGACTGCCTGGTTATTTTTTATCCATGAGTATAGCAGTTTTTTATCGGGCACTCTTTCGGTCACACCTTTCAGGGCAGGTCCGGTAACCTGTTTGATAGGATTGTGGCAGTTAGCACAATTTGTTTGGAATAATTGCTTACCATCCTGCGCCATCAAGCCATTATCAGCCAAAACCACTGTAGAGAGAAGGATAGAGAAGAATATCTTTTTTGCAATTAGTCTATAATGAGGCATAGATACAAGCTGTTGCATAAATGAGAAAAAAACTCCCGAATCGGTGCAAAAATAAGTCAGGATTTTAACAATATATCAACATGCTGAAAATTTTTTTTCCCGCTGTAGGCTTGCATTTCAGTGAATTGTGCTTTTTCACGAATTTCTAAAGGCATATTTTTGTAAGCATACCTGATCCTAAAAATTAATTTCAAAAACAGGTCATTCCCGATCAATTTTTTATTCCATTATTATATTGCATCTTTAACAAGTAGCACCATTTGAAATACAATCTTTCGACATGAAAGGGGAATCTTTTAAAACAAACATCGGGATCTTTGCCTCGGGGGCGGGAACCAATACCCAAAAAATAATCGATCATTTTCGCTCAAACAAAACGACCAAAGTAGCCTTAATTGTTTCCAACAAGCCGGAAGCTGCTGTTTTGCAGATTGCAAAAAGAGAAAACATTCCTTCCATGGTTTTGGATAAGGATAAATTTTTCAGGGGAAATGCCTACGCGGACGAATTAAAAGAGAAAAATATAAATTTCATTGTACTTGCCGGTTTTCTCTGGAAGATCCCTCTGGCCTTGACGGAAGCCTATTCCGGAAAAATGATCAACCTTCATCCGGCATTACTGCCCAAATATGGAGGTAAGGGTATGTATGGTTCCAGGGTGCACGAAGCAGTGCTTGCGTCCGGTGATAAAGAAAGTGGGATCAGCATTCATTATGTAGATCCCCTGTATGACCATGGACAGATTATCTTCCAGGCAAAATGCAGAGTTGAAGAAAACGATACAGCGGAATCACTTGCAAAAAAAATTCAATTGCTTGAGCATGCTCATTTTCCAAAGATCATTGAGGAATTGACGATGTGCAAAATATAGTTAAAAGATAATTATTCAACGTATTATCGGGGTTTTGATAGTAATATCACAAATAAAATCATTGGCTTTGCGTCCTTTTTCGTTAAGCATAATTGCCAACCTTTCGTTTTTTTGCTTTTTGTTCTTATGCCAACAGGCTTCGGGACAGATAACCATAAGGGGTACAGTCTATAATATGTACCGGACCAAGCCACTGGATGCAGTAAGCGTAGTAAGTACTTCGGGCCGGGGCGCCGTGACTGATTCAAACGGGTATTATATGCTGGTAGTGAATGAAAAGGATTCCATTTCATTTTCCTACCTCGGCCGGACCACTGTAAAATTCCCGGTCCTCAGTATCAATATCGCCAATAATTTTGATATAGCCCTGCACGTGGACCCCACCGAATTAAGGCCGGTCAGGATAGCACCCCGTAATTACCACACAGATTCACTCCGTAACCGGCAGGACTATGCGAAAGTTTTTGATTTTAATAAGCCCGGGATCAGTCTGACAAGCCCCAGTTCCGGGCTGGGAGNNGCTTGGACCTGGACGAGTTAATAAATGTCTTTCGTTTCAGAAGGACCCGGCGGATGCTGGCTTTTCAACGCAGACTGGTGGACGAAGAACATGATAAGTATATAGACCACCGGTTTAACCGGTCCATTGTGAAAAAGATCACGCACCTCGACGGGAGTGAACTGGATTCTATGATGGTGAGATACCGGCCGTCCTACGA
>PLCH01000156.1:0-2663 GCA_003135585.1 Chitinophagaceae bacterium | reverse complement strand
GCTCCCAAAACAATTTTGACATGAAAAAACGACTGCTTTTTTTCCTGGCCGCCTTCATGCTGGGCTCTTTTGTGGACGGCCAGACCGCCTTACTGCACTCTCCCCTCAGGGAAATGAACCCGGAATCGGCCGGGATATCAAGCGAACGATTGAAAAGAATTGACAAGGTGATCCAGGATTATATTGATAAGAAATGGATTGCCGGGGCTACGGCCATCATCACCAGGAATGGAAAGATCGTCTATTACAAAGGCCTCGGATATGATGATATTGACACACATACACCCATGAAAAGGGACGCCATCTGCCGCATCGCATCACAAACAAAGGCGATTACGAGTACTGCGGTGATGATCTTGTTTGAAGAGGGAAAATTTATGCTGGACGATCCTATATCCCAATACATCCCCGAATTTAAAAGCCCTAAGGTTTTGGACAAGTTCAATGAGAAGGATAGCAGCTATACTACGGTTCCGGCAAAAAGGGAAATAACGATCCGTGACCTGCTTACCCATATATCGGGCATTGGTTATCCGGTCATAGGTAGCAAANNAGATATTCCGAGCGGGATCGCAACCGGCAACAGGATTCTGGGGACAGAAATGAAAAAACTGGCCGCCCTTCCTCTTGCGCACCAGCCGGGTGAACACTGGACCTATGGATTGAGCGTGGATGTGCTGGGATACCTGGTAGAAGTGGTAAGTGGTTTGAGCCTTGACCAGTTTTTCCGTCATCGCATTTTTGAGCCCCTTGGCATGAACGATACCTATTTTTATTTGCCAGCTTCAAAACACAAGCGGCTGGCGNNCATACAGAGGATTCTTTACATCAGCTCATGAAATTTCCAATGGAATCCGGGGGATACCATCCCGATTATCCCAACCGGGGCGGCACTTATTATTCCGGGGGCGCAGGACTATCCTCTACCGTGCTGGATTATGCCATCTTTTTGCAGATGATGCTGAATGGCGGGGAATACAACGGTAAAAGGATTTTATCCCGCAATACGGTACGCATGATGACCATGAATCAGATCGGTGACCTGGGTCTGGGAGCCAATAAATTTGGTTTGGGCTTTGAAGTCATTACAGAAAGGGGTAGTGCGAGGATTCCCAATAACGAAGGAAGTTTTGACTGGGGAGGTTATTTCAGCACCACTTACTGGGCGGATCCCAAAGAAAAATTAGCGGGCTTGATCATGACGCAGATTGTGCCGAACAGCCATGGTGAACTGGGAGATAAATTTAAAGTATTGGTCTACCAGGCCATCAATGACTAATATGTATCATTTACAAAATGAACTAAAAAAAGAATTCCAGCTGGAGCGGATGATCCTGTTCAGTGATGCAGTTTTCGCGATCGCCATCACCCTGCTCGTTATCGAACTTAAAATTCGGGAGATACCCCGGCCACTGGTAACAGAAACCAGACTGATGGAAAGTCTGGCAACTCTGATCCCCAAAATTGTAGGATTTCTGATAAGCTTTTTTATCATTGGGCTGTTCTGGACCATTCATCACCGCATGTTTGGGTATGTGGTCAACTATACCCCGAAATTGTTGTGGCTGAATCTGATTTTCCTGCTTTTTGTTGTAACGATGCCCTTTAGCACAAGCTTTTACAGTGAATATATTTATAATCTGTTAAAATCATCCATAGTAGTATATGTTACCAATATTTGTCTCCTCGGAATCATGAACAGTTTTTTATGGCATTATATCAGCAATCCAAAAAATAATTTGTGTGAAGGATTGCATCCCCTTGTGGCGAAATATTTCCTGGTACACGCAATCGTCATGCCGTTGATTTTTCTGGCGATGGGCCTGGTATATGTTTTTATTGAACCCAGGATAGCGCTCTGGATACCCCCATTTGTTCCTTTCATACTCAGGGCAGTAACCGCTAAATACAGAAGACGACTGAAAAAATTACATATTCCTTTTTAAATTGAAAAAATGAAAAAGAATTTTCTTGTTCTGTTAGCAATGGTTTTAGGGACTTGGGGAACAACTGTTTTTGGTCAGTATGACTCTATTCTCTATTTTGTCAGGGATAGCCTGGACATCTATGTGGAAAGGGCTTTGAACGAATGGCAGATACCGGGCATGGCGGTTTGCATTGTAAAAGACGGGCAGGTTGTGGTGATGAAGGGTTATGGAAAAAAAGAATTGGGCGGGGCCGACAAAGTAGACGAGAATACCTTATTCATGATCGGGTCCAATACCAAGGCATTTACTGCCACTGCCCTCTGCCTGCTGGATAAGGAAAAAGTCTTATCACTTGATGATAAGGTCACAAAATGGATACCTGAATTCAGGCTTGAAAATAAAGCTGCCGGCGAGCAGGCCATTATCCGTGATCTTCTTTGCCACCGGATAGGTTTCAAAACCTTTCAGGGAGATTTCACCTACTGGACAAGCAACCTGTCCCGTAAAGAGGTAATTGAAAAAATGGGGCATATAAAAGCTGTTTATCCTTTTCGCACTACCTGGGGTTATACCAATGCCGCTTTTCTGACAGCCGGGGAAATCATACCCAAGGCGACCGGGAAGCAGTGGGAGGATTTTATCAGAGAAAAAATATTTACCCCCCTGGGCATGACAGGGACACTGGCGTTGAGCAGGGACATTCCCAATGCTGCAAACAAATCTGCGCCGCATACC
>PLCH01000613.1 GCA_003135585.1 Chitinophagaceae bacterium | reverse complement strand
GCCTATGATAAATACCTTACCCAAGCATTTGATTATAACAGTATTGATTACCTGCTAAAGCCAATCAACCAGGATAAATTAAGAAATGCGATCAGGAAATATAAAAACCTGCAGAGCTATTTTGTAAACAATCATTCAGCCTTGCTTGATTATTTAAATAATCACGACAAAAAAAAATCAAGGATTCTGGTAAAAAGGGGAATGGAATTTCAGGCAGTACGAGTGGAAGACGTAGTTTATTTTTTTACTGAACACAAACTGGTTTTCCTCGTAGATAAGGAAAACCGGAAATATTTGGCCGAAAAAAACAACCTTAGCGAGTTGGAGGAAGAGTTGGACAAAAATCTATTTTACAGAGCGAACCGCAAATACATCATTAATGCCAATTTTGTAAAACGATTTAAACCCCTTGACAGAAGTAAGTTGAGTGTGGAATTAATACTTCCCTTGAATGAAGAAATCATTATCAGCCAGGAAAATTCCTCTTCGTTCAAAAAATGGATCAGTGAAATGTAGCCCTGTCAAAAGCTCAGCATAAAAGCGGTGCCTTCCCCTTCCACTGACTGTACCTGTATATTGCCTTTGTGCAACATCATAATTTGCTTGCACAAACTCAGGCCGATTCCGCTTCCGCTTTTTTTAGTGCTGAAAAAGGGAATGAAAATTTTATCAAGCAATTCAATGGACAAGCCGGATCCGTTGTCGGCAACCTTTAGAATTACTTTATTGTTAAGGGCCTGGTTAGCAGATAAAACGATCCGCGGATCCGGTCTTTCCTTTACAGCTTCGATGGCATTCACAACCAAGTTTATCAGCACTTGTTCAACGAGGTTGGTGTCCGCGTCCAGCGACAAGTCCGGATCCTTGAGAATAATCTCGATGTCAATATTTTTTTGCTCCAGGGTGGGTTGCATCAGCCTGTGCAGATTCTCAAACAAATCCCTTGCATATATTTTTTTAAGGAGCGGAGCCGTGATTTTATTCAGGTTTCGGTAGGTTTCTGCAAATTTCAACAACCCCTCACTTCGTCTCCGGATGGTTTCAATCCCCAATTCCAGGTCTTCGATTGCAGATGGCTCAACCTTTAGTTGGCTAAAGGATTTTTGCAATCTATTTAGCATGGTTTCAGCAAGTGAAGAAATGGGTGCCACTGAATTCATAATTTCATGCGTCATTACGCTTAGCAGTTTTTGCCATGCTTTTGCTTCCGTTTCATCCAGGGCCTCATCCACATTCTGGAACGCGATCAGCTTGTAAATTTTCCCATCCGTTTGAAACGCAGTAGCCGACAAGAGCGCCTTAAAGGAACTGTTGTCCTTTATTATTGAAATTATTTTATTTTCTCCTGGTTTTAGATCCATCACTTCGTGATACAGCATGTCATCCCTTCTTTCCAGGGAATGGATGGTTTTCAGGTAGGGTATCCCCAGCATTTTTTTGAAGGCTTCATTCATCCAGCCTATCCCTCCTCCAACATGTTCATAGGAGAGAATGCCCGTATCCACCAGTTCAAGTATCTTTTGTAAATATTGGTATTGGGTTTCTTTTTCTTTGCTGATAACCTTGAAGGTGCTGTTGATTTCGTTGAATCCCTTGCGCAGGGGCTGTAATTCAAGTGGGGCATGCTTTACATCAAAATACCTTGAAAAATCCCGGTAGTGTATGGATTCTACGAATTGTTCCACTTCATACTGGGCTTTCCTGTGAAAATGATAAAAATCAACGAGCTGGAAAATAATTATGGGAACGACAATAGCCAAATAAATAAGCAGGTCCTTTCCCCTTACCAAAAGATAAGAAGCACAGGTGAGTGTAATGAACATCAATAACACCCTTATCAGAATTCGTCCATGGTAACGTTCAAATATCATATTTACTTAGGCGACGGTACAATGCCGTCCGCGTCAAACCTAACTCTTTTGCGGCTTTCGAGACATTTCCGTTGTGCTTTTCTATCACGCGCAAAATAGTGTTTTTTTCAATGGTACTCAGTTTAAGATCCTGGGTCTCGGCTGGAACTTCCTTGAAGGATTCAATAGGTGAGAAAATTAAATCTGCGGCGTGCAGCATATCCCCCTCAGACATAATAACTGCCCTTTCAATGGTATATTGCAACTCCCTCACATTCCCGGGATAATGGTACAACTTAAGTTTTTCCATCGCTTTGGAATCAAAATCATTTGAAACTTTCATGTATTTGTTTGCATAAATCCGCGCAAAATGTTTGGCAAGGGGGACAATATCCTCCGTCCTTTTACGCAGAGGCGGCACCATAATTTCAACTGTATTGATTCTATAAATCAGGTCCTTTCGAAATCTATTCTCATTGGCCAGCTCCGTCAGCGGTAAATTTGTGGCGCATACCAGCCGAATATCTATTGGAATTTGTTGGTTCGTGCCCAATCTCGTTATCTGCCTGTTCTGCAAAACCGAGAGAAGCTTTGCCTGCTGGTGCAAGGATATATTGCCGATCTCATCCAGAAACAAAGTCCCGTCATTCGCTGCTTCAAAACGCCCCATCCGGTCTTCTCTTGCATCAGTGAAAGCTCCTTTCTTATGGCCAAAGAGTTCGCTTTCAAAAAGGCTTTCTGTCAATGCACCTACGTCAACTTTGATGAAAAGCTTTTCTGCCCTCAATGATTTTTGATGAATGGCTTTTGCAATTAAATCTTTTCCAACCCCATTTTCTCCGAGGATCAGGATATTGGCATCCGTGGGTGCAATCTTTTCAATCTTATAAAAAATATCCTGCATCAATTCGGATTCCCCAATTAAATCAGACCCTATATTGGAATCCCTTAGGCCTGGGTCACCCGAAGCTGTTTTACCAAATTCATTTTTCTTCAGGGCGTCTTTAATGGTAAAAACGAGTTTTTCATTATGCCAGGGCTTTACTACAAAATCTGCGGCTCCCTCCTTTAGAGACCTTACCGCAAGGTCGATGTCTCCGTAAGCAGTGATCATAATGACAGCAGCCTCGGATCCAAACTCCCTAATTTTCTTTAACCAGAAAAGTCCCTCATTGCCGGTATTAATGGAGCTGTTGAAATTCATGTCCAGCAAAATAATATCAAAGGGTTGCTTGAGCAGAAGGGTTCGAATATTTTCCGGGTTCTTTTCCGTCACAACTTCTGCGGCTTCCGTTTTCAACAATAACCTCACGGCCGTGAGAACATCCGGATCGTCATCTATAATTAAAATATGGGCGTTTTTTAAGACCATTCCTATAGATTTAAAAACCTGCTTATTAAAGCAACAAAACAATGCCACAAGTTTACTCTAAATATAATCGCATGGCAATTAATTTTTTATGCATAAACCCTTAAAAATGAGACTGTATCAAAAACGGACAGTCGTTGTATCGGAAACGAACGCGTTCGTNNGTTCGTAGATATTCTGCACCTAAGATATTGTATATCACGTGAATTGTATTCTGGCATGTGATTAATAGATGTATAGTACAAATTTTCTTATGTAGTAGTAGAATAACCACCGGGTATTTTTATGCCGGGTGGTTTTCTATAAATCCTAAAAAAACAATAATGGTGGACATAGTTCGCAAAAAAAAGAAATGGTCAACAAAACGGCTCTTGACGATTGGAGGAATTGCAGGTATCCTACTTCTTATAGGCGGTAGTTATTATTTTACCGCTGGTCCATCAAAGTTGGGGGTTGATACAGAACGAATTACAATCAGTGAAGTAAAAAAAGGCCCTTTTCAGGAAAATATCCCCGTCAACGGTGTTGTTCTGCCTATTATTTCAATTTACCTGGATGCAACGGAAGGGGGCCGGGTGGAGGAGAAATATGTGGATGACGGTACAATCATGAAGAAAAATGAGCCTATCATGAGGTTATCCAATACCGATGTACAGCTTAACCTGGCCACCCAGGAAACAGGGGTGTTTACCCTGCTGACTCAGATGCAGTTATCCCGTATCAACGCCCAGCAAAATACGGTATCGAAATTGACCCAAATGGCTGACGTTGAGAGCAGTTTCAAGGAAGCAGAAAGGATTTACAATCTGGACAAGCACTTATATGAACAAAAGGTCATTGGCTCACAGGAATTGAAGAAGGCTGAGAATGATTATAACTATTACTCGCAAAAATTGAGGCTTACCCGGGAAATCCTGAAGCAGGACACCATTGCCATGTCAAAACAATCAGAGCAGGACAAACAATCCTATGAGAGGGCCCAGGAGGGGCTACAGATCATGCGCAAAAAGGTAGGAGATCTGGTTGTCCGTTCACCTATAGACGGCCAGTTAACGTCCCTAAACGCAGAAGTGGGCCAATTGGTCCAGGCGGGTGACAGATTGGGACAAATTGACGTATTAACGGGTTTTAAGGTTAGGGTGCTTAATTTTGATGAGCATTATGTCTCCCGAATTTTTACGGGTCTGACGGCTACCTGGCCTTTTGGCGATTCAACCTATAAGTTAAGGATCACAAAAGTATATACTGCTTTAACTAATGGAACGTTTCAGGTCGATATGAATTTTGTAGGGGCGGTTCCCAAAGGCATCCGCCGGGGTCAAACCCTTCAGCTTATAGTCGCGCTAAGCGAAGAAAAGCAGGCTATCCAGGTGCCCAAGGGTGGTTTTTTCCAGCAAACAGGCGGTAACTGGATATTTAAGGTGAGTGAAGACGGAAAAAGAGCCTACAAAGTGGACATTCTACTGGGGAACCAAACCATCGATTATTATGAGGTCCTGCAGGGGCTAAAACCTGGGGACAAGGTAATTACATCCAGCTATGAAACTTATGGTAATATCCAGGAACTGATACTTAAAAAATAAGAAATTGTTTAGCAAAAATATTTTTTTATGAGAAAGAAAATCCTTTATACAGCTGCTCTGGTCTGTTGTTTAAACCTTTTGGCTTCTTCAAAAGATAATGTCTGTTGTCCAAATGAATATTTGAAATGTAAAGAGCAGACCAAACCAATTCCTGCGCAGGATAAGGCAATTCAGGAGGAAGAGTATTCTGAACTTTCCCCTGTCTCTTATTTTATTTTGTTTCAAACTTAAAAAATTCGGGTAATTCCGAAAATTAATAAGATATTTTTATAACCGTTCACATCAAATAAAAAATAAATGATCAACATTAGCAAACTCGAAAAATTCTACCGCACTGAAGAAGTTGAAACAATTGCATTGAATAAGCTTTCTTTCAGTGTAAAAGAGGGAGAATTTGTAGCAGTAATGGGGCCTTCCGGCTGTGGCAAATCCACTTTACTTAATATCCTTGGCTTGCTCGATGACCCGGATGGAGGTAGCTTTCTGTTCAATGGTACAGAGGTATCCCATTTCAACGAACGTAAAAGAGCTGACTTGCGCAAACGTAATATTGGTTTTGTGTTCCAAAGCTTTAACCTGATTGATGAGCTTACGGTTTTTGAGAATGTTGAGCTTCCCCTTATTTATCTGGGGGTGAAAAGTCAGGAAAGAAAGCAGCGTGTAGAGGCAGTATTGGACAAAATGCAAATTATGCACCGGCGCAATCACTTTCCTCAGCAACTGTCAGGGGGTCAGCAACAACGTGTCGCCGTTGCCAGAGCTGTCGTAAATAAACCAAGACTAATTCTGGCCGATGAGCCTACCGGTAATCTTGATTCTTCAAACGGAAATGAAGTGATGCAGCTACTGACAGATTTGAATGAGCAGGGAACTACCATCATTATGGTCACTCACTCTGAACACGATGCCAGGTACAGCCACCGGGTCATTCGTATGCTGGATGGTCAGACGGTGATGGAAAACATAATGGTCTAATCTCAGGAAAGACTTTGCCGAACAAGTTCAGGTTATAGCTGGAGATGTCTGTCCAGCGCTAAATAGGCGACATCCCTTTTAATGCTGAACTAAAAGTGTGGTCATGCTTCGTAACTACCTAAAAATTGCGCTGCGCAACTTGATGAAGTTTAAATTCATTTCATTCATCAACCTTTCCGGATTGACCATAGGGCTGACCAGTTGCCTATTGATACTTACCTATATCCTTCACGAGTTGAGCTTTGACAGGTATAATGCCAACGCCGACCGAATTTACCGGGTTACCAGAAGTTTTAATAATCAAAACGGGGCTGTTTCATTGAGACTCGGAACGATTGCTCCCTANNACTTTCCAGATATCCAAAAAATTACCAGACTCTTCGACAATGGTATTACGCCCTTGCGTTTTGAAGAAAAAATCCTGATTCATTCAATGAACAGTACAAGGCAGATGCACGTTTTGGAGAAGTGTTTGCACTATTTGCATCTCTGGCTATCCTGATAGCCTGTTTCGGGTTGTTGGGACTATCGGCATACAATGTTTTACAAAGGACGAAAGAAATTGGAATCAGGAAAGTTTTGGGAGCTTCAAAATCTCCTTTTGGTATTATCAAAAGATTTTATTGTGCTGGTGTTGATATCAATAGTTTTGGCTTTCCCTAATACCTGGTGGGTGATGAACAACTGGTTGCAGGACTTCGCTTACCGAATCCATATTCAATGGTGGGTATTTGCTTTCGCAGGTTTATTAGCCATCCTCATTGCCTTGCTGACGGTCGGTTTTCAGGCACTGAAGGCCGCTATAGCCAATCCGGTAAAGAATTTGCGGACAGAGTGACCGCTAAAGTGTATCAAAAACGGACAGTCCCTGTATCAGAACCGAACTACTTCGTATATACGTGAAAACTAGTGGCTTGTAAATCACTTAGATTGCATTCCGGCATGTGATTTAGACTGATTAGGGACAAATATGAAACCATGGAAACATTAGAAAAACAATCAAACAAGACAAAACATAAACTGGAGAAAAAAATGATACAATTACAACACATTTCCAAATGGGTCAACATTGGTGGAAGGCCGAATTTTATTCTTAAAGACATCAATCTAACTATTAATGAAGGAGAATTTGTTTCCATCATGGGCCCGTCAGGTTCGGGAAAATCCACCCTGCTTAATGTAATCGGGATGCTCGATGAACCTTCGGAAGGTTCCTATGTTTTCATGGACCAGGATGTATTTAAAATAAAGGAAAAGCATCGTTCACAGTTANNCCAGTTATATAAATCCCATATTGGTTTTGTTTTCCAGGCTTACCACCTGATCGATGAATTGACTGTATACGAGAATATTGAAACCCCGCTGATATACCAGGACATGAAATCCTCAGAAAGAAAAGCGGTTGTCGCCGATATTATCGACCGTTTTCAGATCGTGGGTAAAAAAGACCTCTTTCCCACTCAATTATCAGGCGGACAGCAGCAGCTTGTTGGTATTGCCAGAGCACTCGTTGCAAAACCCAAACTTATTCTTGCCGATGAACCAACAGGTAATCTAAATTCCAAACAGGGCGAAGAGATTATGGAACTGTTTAAGAAATTAAATACCGAGGATGGTGTAACCATCGTCCAGGTAACCCATTCTGAAAAAAATGCCGAATACGGCTCTCACATCATTCACTTATTGGACGGCAGAATTGAAATATAAAAAAGTAAAAAAAAGTCACAACAGGTCATCTATGCAAAAAAAGTTAAAAATATTATTGGTTGTATTGGTTTTCTTTTCAGTTTTTAATTGCCAAGCTCAGGACACATTATCTATTGGAAATTTGTTGACTATCCAGCAATGTGTGGATATTGCTATAAAAAATAATCTACTGGTGAGGACAAGTGAAACAACCATGCAGTCAAGTAAAGTCCTTTTAAACCAGTCCAAGGACTACCTTCTACCATATATAAATGCTCAGGGTAATCAGGGAACCGGATTCGGAAGAAATCTCAATCCCTATACCTATACCTATGTTGATCAGCAAATAGTTACCGGCAGCTATGTTCTTTACTCAAACCTCACCTTATTCAGCGGGTTACAAATACTGAATTCCATCAAACAATATAGCTATGCTTATGACGCGAGTAAAATGGACCTGCAGCAACAAAAAGACAATATCACACTAAGTGTCATACTCGCCTACCTTCAGGTACTTGGCAGCCGGGATCTACTGATCATAAGCCGGGAACAGGCGGATGTGGATGCCAAGCAGTTAAGACGGCTTGAAATTCTAAACGATGCAGGAAGCCTTCTCCTGCTGTCCGATCTTTCTAATCTGAAAGGACAATATGCAGGAGACCAGGTTAATATAGCAACGGCGGTCAACAACCTGGAAACGGCAAAAATCAATCTCTTCCAGTTGTTGAACATACCTTACAAGAAAGACCTGCAATATGAGAGTATTCCTGTAGGCCCCGAGTTGCCGGTTTATGCAGCAAGTTCAGACAGTATTTACCAGACGGCCCTGCTTACTCTTCCAATTATAAAATCAGCTGACCTTAGAATAAAGTCATCCAGAAAAGCCCTTCAGGCGACAAGGGGGCAATATTTTCCAACCTTATCTTTTTACGGAAGCCTTAATACCAGTTATTCCAACGCTGCCACCATAAATATTCCGGGAACGGCCATCCAGGTGCCAACCACGGATTATGTAACGGTAGGGGGAACCAATTATAACGTAATTACAAAACAGCAGAATTTTACCACTCAAAACATTTCTTTTGGTGACCAGTTTAAAAACAATCGCTTTACAGCTGTCGGCCTTCAGTTGACAGTCCCTATACTGAATTCGTTAAGGGCAAGAAACAATGTTAAACAGGCAAAAATTAATCTCAGAATTGCTGAAAACAATGCCAATGCGACCCGGCTGACATTGCAACAAAATGTGGAACTGGCCCTTCAGAATATGATCTCTTCTTTTAGTCAGTACAAATCCTACCAGGACCAGGTACTCGCCTTTGCCGAATCGTTCCGGACAACAGAGATCCGATTCAACGAAGGGGTTATTAATTCTGATATATACGTTTTAGCCAAAAATAATATTGACAGGGCAAATATCAGTTTGGCCCAGGCAAAGTATAATTATATTTTCAGGATTAAGATCCTGGATTATTATCAGGGAAGACTAGCATTGCAATAAAGAATAACCTTCGCCTTTTTGCAAATAAGCGATTTTACCATCCATGATTNNTTCAAGAACAAGCAAAAATATTCTTTTACAAACAGCTGATATAACAGCTGCTCTATTTTTTATTAAAACAACATTAATTATTAACGGAATCAAAAAATACTAACTTTGAAATATCTATTGAATAAAACCCACATGAACCATGTTACAACGCATTCAGACCGTCTGGTTACTATTGGCAGCTGTCTCTGGAATATTAACTTTGAATTTTTCGTTTTACAGTGGCGTGCAGGTAGGCAACAATGCTTTTCATATTCTCAACGCTAAAGAAAATAATATTATTCTTATTTTGACGGTCGCAACTTCGGTTGCAGCTTTTATTAGTATTTTTTTGTTTAAGAACCGCAAGCTCCAGCTTAGAATTACCATAACCTGCATTCTTGCTTCTATCCTAATTGTAGTGCTCTATTTTTTACAGGTAAAAAATTACAGCACGGGCGCTTATACGCTCTGGTCTATTTTTGCATTTGCCATACCCGTTTTTTTAATATTGGCGGCCCGGGGTATCTATAAGGATGAAAAATTAGTAAAGAGCCTGGAGNNAGCCTGGACCGATTGAGATAACAACGGATCAGATGAATTTACCGGTGTAACTTTCTTTCACTTTTCTTAGTCCTGAAGGGACACCGGCATAAACCACATGCCCCCCTGCATCCCCTGCTTCAGGACCAAGGTCGATCACCCAGTCTGCAGATTTGATAACATCCGTATTGTGTTCAACAACGATAATGGAATGGCCCTGCCCTAAAAGGGCACTGAATGAATTCAGGAGTTTTTTAATATCGTGAAAATGCAAGCCGGTAGTAGGTTCGTCGAAGATAAAAAGTATTGAACCCTGGCTCTTTCCTTTTCCAAGAAAGGAGGCTAGTTTAACGCGCTGTGCTGCCCCCCCCGAGAGGGTGCCTGATGATTGACCAAGTTTTATATACCCCAGCCCAACATCACTCAACGGCTTGATTTTTTGAAGGATATCCGTTTCGTCCTTAAAAAAATCCAGGGATTCATCAACACTTAGTTCAAGCACCTGCCAAATATTTTTATTCTTATAGGTAACTTCCAGTACTTCATCTTTGAAACGCTTACCACCACAGATCTCGCAGGTGAGGTGCACATCAGCAAGAAATTGCATTTCTACAACCTGCTCGCCCTCTCCCTTGCAGGCATCACACCGGCCACCATCCACATTAAATGAAAAATGTTTGGGCAGAAAACCCCGCATCTTACTTAAAGGTTGTTTCGAAAACAAGTCTCTTATTTCATCATATGCCTTTATATAAGTAACCGGGTTACTCCTGGAGGATTTACCGATTGGGTTCTGATCCACCATTTCGATTTGCGAAATAAAATCTATATCGCCTTTTATTGCTTTATGCATCCCCACCTTCTCAACAAATTCGCCTTTTAACTTCTGAAGAGCCGGATACAGAATTTGTTTGATTAAAGTCGTTTTACCACTGCCGCTCACGCCACTTATCAAACACAATACATTCAAGGGAATTTCTACCTTTATATTTTTAAGGTTATGCTCTCTTGCACCTTCTATGATGATGGAACGATTCCATTTGCGGATAGTTTTGGGGGGATCAATTTTTAATTCCCCTTTCAAATACTTTCCGGTCAGACTTTTACTATTGCTGACTAAATCATCGTAATCGCCAAAGGCCACCACCTCACCGCCCAGATGACTTGCCAAGGGGCCCATATCTATGATATAATCAGCCTCTCTCATCATCATCTCGTCATGTTCGACGACAACTACTGTATTGCCCAGGTCCCGCAATTCTTTCAATACCCGAATCAGGCGTTCTGTGTCTCTGGAATGCAAACCAATGGAAGGTTCATCCAACACGTACACGACGCCGGAAAGTCTTGAGCCGATTTGCGTGGCCAGACGAATACGCTGTGCTTCGCCACCNNATCCAGTATATATAAAGAATTGGTCAGGTTACTTCCCAGCGACCGGGTAAGTTGAATCCGCTGGCTTTCACCCCCGCTTAGGGAATTTGCCAATCTGTCCAGCGTAAGGTAGCCAAGACCCACATCCAGCATGGTTTTTAAACGAAGGCGGAGCTCAATAAGAATCCGCTTGGAAACCTGTTGGTCATATTCACTCAGGAGGAGCTCATCCAGCCAATCAGCGAGTTTTGCCACTGGAATTTCACACAATTCACCAATATGCTTGCCGTTTATTTTTACATACAAGGCTTCCTTTCGCAACCGGTATCCCTTACAATCCGGGCATAGAGTGCGGCCACGGTACCGCGACAACAATACCCGGTATTGAACCTTATATAAGTTCCTTTCGACTTCCTCAAAAAAATCATTTATTCCTTTTACCTGTTCATTGCCTTCCCACAAAATATTATATTGTTGCTTTGTAAGGTCAGCGATTGGCTTATGAACCGGAAAATCAAATTTTTTGGCTGCTTTTATAAATTGCTCCTTCCACAAGACCAATTTTTCCCCCTTCCAGGGAGCCACCGCCCCTTCGTATACGCTAAGCCGTTTGTCCGGTATCACCAGGTCGGCGTCAATGCCAAGCACCTGGCTGAACCCTTCACAGGTTGGACAGGCCCCAAATGGATTATTAAAAGAAAACAAATTGGGGACTGGTTCTTCGAATTGAATTCCGTCCATTTCAAATTTATTTGAAAATGGCAGATAATTGGTTCCGTTTATTTCAATCAGCATTTCGCCTTCCCCTTCATAAAAGGCCGTGCCCACAGAGTCTGCTATGCGGTGTTTGTCTTCCTCATCAAATTCTTTGACCAACAGTCGATCGATCAGAATAAAGGTTGACACAGGCTCTTTAGATTTGCCAAATAGTCTTATACCCAGGGCCGGGTTCTCCAGTGTCAGCAAATCTTCTATTCTCAAAATTTCTCCATCGCGGTACAAACGAGAAAACCCTTTTTGTAACAAAATTTTGAGTTCTTCATGCGGATTGCGATTTTTGTTTTGTTTGAACGGAACAAGGATTAGAACCTTATCCCCGGTTTTACCTTCAACTATCGCCTTTACTACATCACTTACATCATCTTTCTTTACTTCCCTTCCGGAAACAGGAGAAAAGGTTTTCCCGATTCGTGCAAATAGCAATCGCAAATAATCATACATTTCTGTCATGCTTCCAACAGTCGACCTGGGAGTACGGGTCACCACCTTTTGTTCAATTGCGATGGCGGGACACAATCCTTTAATATAATCGACATCGGGCTTATTCATCCTGGCCATAAACTGACGCGCATAAGCACTCAGGCTTTCTGCATAACGCCGCTGGCCCTCTGCAAATAAAGTATCAATAGTAAGAGACGATTTTCCTGATCCCGAAACACCAGTAACAACAACCAGTTTGTTTCGCGGGATTTCAACAGTAATATTTTTCAGGTTATGAACCCGGGCGCCCTTGATCAGGATCAAATCCCTTTGGTCCCGAATGGGGATCGTTACCATTTTTCCGGTTTTCCGCTTTTCTTTTCCTGATACATTCATATAATTGGGATTGCAAATGTATTGGAATTGCTGGAATTAAGTNNTACTTGATTTTGAGCAAAAAAAGAATAATATAAAAACAAAAACTTTCCCAAAATGTTGTTTTTTCCAAAAATTGTATATCTTTAGTTCCGATTTGTACACTATTAATGAACTAAACTCATTTGCCTATAGACTGATCACTTCTACTCAGAAAAGCCAAACCATCTTTAGAATCCAAAATATATCCTATCACCTTTAAAAAACCGTAGAAGTTTTATGAAATCCTTGCGCACAAAAACCGACCATGAATTAATCCATCAATTTCGTGATGGCGACTTGCACGCTTTAGAAGCACTTATTATTCGACATAAAGACAAGTTGTACACCTCTATTTGTTTCCTCGTAAAAGATAAATATCTTGCAGAGGACATTTTTCAGGACGTTCTTATTAAAATTATCGAAACCATCCGCGGTGGCCGTTACACGGAAGAAGGAAAATTCCTTCCCTGGGCTATGCGTATTGCGCACAACCTTTGCGTTGACCATTTCCGCAAGGTGAAACGTACACCTGCTATTAAAACAAGCGATGACCGAGACATTTTTGAAGTGATTAATTTCACGGAAGAAGGTGCTGATACAAAAATGATGAAAAGGCAAAGCCATGACCGTGTCCGCCAGATGCTCGATTTATTACCCGAAGACCAACGGGAAGTTATCATCTTGCGTCATTACGCGGATCTCAGCNNCTTACAAATTGCAGCATCAATACCGCCTTGGGCCGCATGCGTTATGGTCTCATCAACCTGCGCAAAATGATGACTGAAAAAAAGATAGCATTGTAAGGATTCTTTTAGAATTATTATCCTGCGAATGCCAGTGAAACAACATTTCTGATANNTGCCTGGATAAAGACACTAGAGTTCCGACGGACCGCAGGAATTCTTTTAAACTTGTCATTCTGGCCCTCCATCCGGTTTTTTCTCAAGATTTGCTTGCTGCCGGAAGGTTGGAACAGAATGACACCCAATTGGGGTTGACTTTAAAAGTCAACCCTTTTTTTATGGTTGAAATTATCAGCTCTGAATCTTTAATGCCCGGGGCCCATCCCAGAAACAAGAATTTTTCAATTGCAGAAGCTCCAAACAATGTCGAGGAATGGAAAAACTGAATTTTATATCTTGATTTGCGGATTTGTCATTTCGAATATCCCGGTGACTTATTATATGCATCCAATCCACATTGAAGCCAGGCGCTGTATCTGGAAGGGCTAGGCGTATAACCCACCGGATAATTCAGCAGTTTTTCATCAGGACTTACAATAACATACAGAGGCTGGGAGGAATTTATAAAATTTTCGGACTGCAGTGTGGCAAATTTGTCACCCACCGTTTTAATGGACTTTTTATTTCCTTCACCTGTGAGAAAAAGAAATTGCTCATTATCCGGCAAAGGCTTCCTGTCGTCAACATATAAAGAAACCAGGATAAACCGATGTTGAATTAAATCCTTTACTCCGGGCTGGGGCCAAACATTTTCTTCCATTTTTCTGCAATTGACACATGCCCATCCGGTAAAATCTATCAGTAACGGCTTATGTTGTTCTTTAGCCATTTTTAAAGCCTTTTCATAATCATTAATGATATCGGCTTCAACACCTTTTCCTTTTGCAGACCCGGATCCGTAAACACTGTAATTAAAGGGGGGGGGAAACCCACTTATCAGGGAAAGGTTGGCATAAGATGTATTGGTAATACCAGGTAATAAATAAATCACAAACAACAGGAAAATGAGTCCGATGGCGATTCTCGTTCTGCTTAGCTTCTTGGGCGGGGGGTCATGTATGAACTTTATAATACCCCATAAATATAAGACCAGACCGATACCTATTATTATCCAGATCCCAATGAAAATTTCACGCTTCAAAATACCCCAATGTTCAACCAGGTCCGCATTCGACAGAAATTTCAAGGCAAGTGCTAGCTCCAGAAAGCCCAGTACAATTTTGACCGTGTTTAGCCAGCCGCCTGATTTAGGAAGGGAGTTCATCCAACCGGGAAACAAAGCGAATAAGGCAAAGGGTAATGCCAGGGCCAAGCCAAAACCTCCCATTCCCACGGTGAGCTGAACTGCTCCCCCATTTGTGGACAAGGACCCGGCCAGCAATGAACCAAGGATGGGTCCTGTGCAGGAAAATGAAACGAGTGCCAATGTCAGGGCCATAAAAAATATTCCAATCAAACCTCCTGTGCCGGACTTGGCATCCGCTGAATTGGCTATACTGCTTGGTAAAGTAATTTCAAATAATCCAAAAAAAGAAAGAGCAAAAACAATGAAAATGACGAAGAAAATAATATTCAGCCACACATTGGTGGATATATTATTCAAAATTTCAGGATTTACTGAATCAAGAAAATAAAATGGCAGGCTTAACAGCAAATAGATCAACAAGATAAATAGTCCATAGATAAGGGCATGGAATACTCCCTTCCTTTTTTCATTTGACTTTTTTGTAAAAAAGGAAACGGTAAGAGGAATCATTGGGAAAACACAAGGGGTAAATAAGGCTAACAATCCGCCCAAAAAACCTAAAATGAAAATATTCCATAAATTTTTTGAGCTGCTATTTTCGAAACCTGTGCCCCCGCAGCTGTTAACCGGGTGATGCAGATCAATGGATGTCCTTTTCAATTGTTGGGACCCGGCCGCCGATTCCTTCAATCCTGCCGTCCGGACAATTATATTTCCCTTCGGATCAAATGAGTACCGGAAAAAAACACTTTCCGGTCCGATCACCTGATTCTCATGAATGGCCATGAAATTTATTGTCCCCTTAATATCCTCTTGAAAATTTTCTACCTGGACATTTATTTGGA
>PLCH01000287.1 GCA_003135585.1 Chitinophagaceae bacterium | reverse complement strand
CTCATGCATTGAAGGAGTACGAGGCTGGCAAAGATGTAGTAACTCTTTGCCGCGGGCTAGGTATTAACCGTGCTACTTTTTATAACTGGAAGAGGAAGTATTCAGGGATGGATGCGGATCTGCTTCGCCAGTTTAAGGAACTGCAGCGGGAGAATACCGAACTCAAAAGGATGTACGCAGATCTAAGTCTGGATCATTCGATTTTAAAAAAGGTCATCGAAAAAAAGTTCTGAGGCCCTGCCAACAAAGATCTATTGCGCAGGAGATCGTTGCAGAAGAGAAAGTGAGTATTGTCAGGGCCTGCCGCATCATTGACCTGGATAGATCGATGTATTACTATCGGTCAGTACGCGATGACTGGGCTGTCGAGGAGAAGTTGCTGGAATATGCCAATGGGAAACTTGCCAACCGGGGATGTCCAGAATATTACAAGCGTATTCGTCGGGAAGGAGTAAAATGGAATCATAAACGGGTGGAACGTATTTACAGGAAGCTGGGAATGAACCGTAAGAAAAAGCATAAGAGAAGGATTCCCAACCTACTGAAGACTCCTTTGATTCAACCTGAAGGAATGAACCTGACCTGGAGTATGGACTTTATGGAAGACCGCATGGAGAACGGTAGAAAGATCCGTGTATTGAATATCATCGATGATTTTAACCGGGAAGCCATATCCATGGAAGTAAATTATTCATTTCCCTCCAACCAGGTAGTGGAGGCAGTAAAACAAGCTATAGAATGGAGAGGTAAGCCTCAAAAAATCCGGACTGATAATGGAACAGAATTTATTGCCAATGCTTTTGAACAATATTGCTTAAATAATAAAATCGATCATGTCCGTATTCAAAAAGGGAAACCCACTCAAAACAGTTATGTAGAAAGATTTAATCGCAGTTACCGGGAAGCTGTATTGGATGCATTTATTTTTGAATCTCTAAACCAAGTAAGGCAAGAGACGGAGTCGTGGATGGAGGATTATAATCATCATCATCCACATGAAAGTCTGGGAGATAAAACGCCAATTGAATATCTCAACGAAAACAAAATACAGAAATCAGTTATTAGTAATTCTAGGGAAACGGATTAAATTGTATTTTTCAGCTGTAGGAACAAAGGGGGAGGTACAGTGTTGGCCTAAATGTCATTAAAAACCGTCACTGGGTAGTCTTTGGCGGTTTTTTCTTTTTTCAATTGTTATCGTTATAGTGAAGGAGCCAACTTCTGGCTGGGGGGGATCAATGATCTGAAGCAAAGAGGAGTAGAAGATGCCCTGATTGTCTGTATCGACAACCTGAAAGGTTTCAGATACGTTACCAACTAAATCAACCTCCAATGTATTCCCCCAACAATATTCAATGATCAAACTCTTATTTTAACACGCAACTAGTAATATTTTAATTAGTTTTGATTATACAAGGAACCTTATTTGTTAATCTATGAAAAAAATTATTTTTTACCCTCTTCTCAAATTTATAGGTAAAGACAATGTCAGTTCATTTTTAAAATGGTTTAGTAAACTGTCCCGAAAATTTGCCGGTTTTTTCCACAAGCTGCAAATGAAATTTGAATGGAATTTCCCACCCCAACCTGAATGGTTTGATCATTTTTGTGATCAGTTTTATTGGTTTCGGCAAACCCAAAACCCTTTATGGGTTGAAAGAGGAACTTTTGGATTGCTGGCTATTAAGGACAATGCCGAGGTACTGGAATTATGTTGTGGAGATGGATATAATTCCTATCACTTTTATTCAATTAGAGCAAAAAGCATTATTTCTGTTGATTTTGATAAAAGAGCGATTCCTCATGCAAGAAAATTCAACCAGGCAAAGAATAATGAATTTCGCCTATGTGATATCCGGTTCGAAATGCCCGCGGGAAATTATGATAATATAGTCTGGGACGCAGCGATTGAACATTTTACGGAGTCAGAAATTGATAAAATAATGTCCGATATTAAGGCAAGGTTGAAACCAGGCGGCATTGTCAGTGGGTATACCCTTGTGGAAAGACAAGATGGTACAAAGTCTTTAACCCATCATGAATATGAATNNATCCTAGTCGTCACAATCTATATTTCTATGCTTCTGATTATACGTTGCCTTTTGACGAAAATTGGGAATCGGTTACAACCGCACGCAAATAGATAGATAGTTCGTTATTACTTAATCAAAAATCTGCTTCATCTTTTGACAAGCACCTGATTAAAACATTCATTGAGGCTCTTCTAAATGTATTGCAGATTAGGCAGCTGGCCAGCTATCCTTATAGTCAACTTTGTCCTGTAAAATCAAAACTTTTGAAAAACAAGTAGGGATAAATGACAAAAATTTTAATGCCAAAGTCTCCAAAGGAGAGAATTCTATAACAACACTTGGAACAACTCCAAGAATAATATTAAAGGAGAATTTGAATGAAGACCAGGCCTACGCGCAACCTATGTGTTAATATCCAAAGAAAACGGGCATATTTTAATTGTTGGATTAGGGAATAAGACTACCCCAATGAAGAATGTTTTTCACCATTCAAGCCTGCTTTTAAGTGGAAACCTCTAGGAGTTTTATAGTGGTTCGTTGCTAGGGTGATATATTATTATTTAGTAGGAATTTGAATTAGTAATCATTGCAAGGGGCTTGATTTCTAACCGGCCCTTATTCATTTCACGGAGAATTCAAATATAGCTCGAATTGTTATGGATAAAATTTACCAGGGATGCCGCGTTTTTCAGTTTTAATTTCCTAAGGATATTATGACGATGCACTTCCACTGTCTTTACCATAATCTGGAGCTTGACCCCAATCTCTCGGGAGGAGGAACCTTCTTTAACAAGGTTGATGATCTGCATTTCCCTTTCGGTCAACGCATTGATATTGGGAGAGGTTGAATTATCGTCAAACATTTGTTCTGATATAATATTTTTTATTTCATCGCAGATATATTTCCTGCCATCATTTACTTCCAGGATCGCTTTGATGATTTCTTCCTGGGATGATTTTTTGGTTACATACCCCTTTGCAACAATCTGTAACATTTTTTTTGCGTAAGCCAGTTGTGTGTGTATGGAGACTCCGATAATCCTGCTGCCAGGTGAGATTTTCATTATTTGCTCTGTCGCTTCCAAACTGGAAAATGGAATCATACTGATATCCATGAGTATTATAAAACGAAAAAGCCCCAGAATTTAATCAGGGGCTTATCTGGTAACTTGAATAAAGCGTTTCTTGGACGGTAAATAGACTCAAGCGTGTTTAACGGGTATCGGATTTTTTCATCGGATTTGGGTAGAACAAAATTAATGAAAGTTCCCTACAAGACATGCGTGAAATTCCTATGTCATATATCGTATAATGTACAGCGTGGGAATAGTAAAAAAACGATAAAAGACATTTAGCTTGTATCTTTTTGCAAATCTCTAATGGAAAACCCCTATTGCAAATTGAATGGGGGGTTCGTATTTTGCATTCTTCCCTGTGATTTCATTCTAGTCTATATGGAAATAAAATAGTATCCGTCCTTCAATATTTAACCCTAGAGGTTATTTTCTATTCTTTTTGCCTCAAGTTCATGTTTTTTTGAAACAACTAGATGTATTGAGTTTTATTATTTCTTTTATGCTGAATTTTATTTATCTCTCTAACATGCATTAAATATGCATCAAATGCGAATCAATTGAGATTACTTATAAAAAATATGGTATGTATTCGCTGTAAAATGTTCGTGAAGACTGAACT
>PLCH01000390.1 GCA_003135585.1 Chitinophagaceae bacterium | reverse complement strand
CGATTTAGGTATTGCAGTATAATTGGTTCAATAAATAAATCTTTCTCCTTCATTCTCACGCATAACCTTTCGGCGCGACGACATACGCAGCGTGCAATATGAGCTGTTGAAACAACGATATGGCCTCCGGGTAAAATAAATGATTTCATGGGAGGCAGGACACTTGTCATATTATCAATTTCTTTTTCCAATAAATCGAGGTCTTCTTTTTTCAGGTCAGGGATTTTCATCAAGGGCTCTTTTTCGGGATCGCATGCAAGGGAAGAACCAATGGTAAACAAACGGTCCTGTATTTCTCTTAAAACGACCCGGCTATGTTCTTCGGAAATAGAATCATTCAGCCATCCGATGAATGAATTCAATTCATCAATGGTCCCGTAAGATTCTATACGCAGATCGCTTTTGGGTATTTTTGTGCCCCCTATCAGAGTCGTTTTTCCCTTATCGCCGGTTTTGGTATAAATTTTAGGAGCCATTTTTATGCCAGTTGGGGGTTTTCCCTTTTTTGTTTATCGCTTTCAATAACGCCATCGCGTAGCCGAACAATCCGGTGCGCGTAATTGGCAATGTCTTCTTCATGGGTGACCAGAACCACGGTATTGCCGCTCGCCTGGATGGCGTTGAAGATATCCATGATCTCCCTGGAGGTTTTTGAATCCAGGTTCCCCGTAGGTTCATCAGCCAATATGATGGAAGGTGTATTAACCAGGGCCCGGGCAATTGCCACGCGCTGACACTGGCCACCTGACAGTTCGTTTGGCTTGTGGTGACTCCTGTCCGTCAGGCTCACTTTTTCCAGCACCGCCATCGCCATTTCATTACGCTGTCTTTTTGAAATCCCCGCATACACCAATGGCAAGGCAACATTCTCTGCTGCCGTCAGGCGGGGAAGCAGGTTGAACTGCTGAAATACGAATCCTATCTCCTTATTTCGGACTTCTGCAAGATCATTATCGGGCATTTTGCTTACATCATGATTGTTCAGAATATAGGTGCCTGTTGTGGGGGAGTCGAGGCATCCCAATATATTCATCAGGGTACTTTTACCGGAACCGGAAGGTCCCATCAGTGCGACGTATTCGTTTTTAAAGATGTCCAGTGAAATCCCTTTAAGAACCGGTAAAGGTTCTTTCCCCATGTAATAACTTTTTCCTATCGAATCAAGATGTATAATCGGCATGTTCATAATTCAAGTGTTTTGCCCAAAGGGAATTGTTGGCGCGATTAGGATTAGCTTGAAGGATTTTTAATGACTTTGGGAGTCTTAAAGTAAACTCCGTCGGAAGAGGGTGCATTTAAAAGGGCTTCCCCGCGGGTGGAAGAACCTTCTACTTTGTCCTCCCTTAGCACATTCGCCTCTTCGGTCATGTGAAGCAAAGGCTCCACTCCGGTTGTATCCAACTCGTTCAATTTCTCAACAAAACTGATCATTTTCTGCAGGTCTTTTTTGATCGCCTCTTTTTCAGTAGCACTAAATTCCAGGCAGGCCAGATTGGATAAATTATCAATCAATTCATCGTTTACTTCCATATTATGCGATTATTGACAAAAATAAAGGATTCAATCAGACTTCCTACAGGTTTTAGATGAAAGGTTTATCTTCGCCGTCTTCATGGAGAAAAAAAAGGAGATAGTACTCAGTGGCATCCGGCCGACGGGATTTGTGCATCTTGGGAATTATTTTGGAGCCATTCGTAATTGGGTAGCCATGCTGGATGAGTTCGATTGTTATTACTGCGTGGTGGACTGGCATAGCCTGACCACCCATCCTGACACAAAGGAATTGAAGTCAAATGTTATGCGGCTATTGGCTGAATTGATTTCCAGTGGCCTTGATCCGAAAAGATGTGTTTTGTATGTCCAGAGCCAGGTGCCGGAAATTGCAGAATTGTACTTGTATCTGAACAGCCTTGCTTATAAGGGTGAACTTGAAAAAACCTCTACATTTAAAGACAAAGTGAGACAGAATCCCGGCAATGTGAATGCGGGCCTGTTGACCTATCCGGTATTGCNNGGACCAGGAACAGCATATTGAAATGACCCGGAATTTTGCGGAAAGGTTTAACCACCGGTATGGCAAAATCTTTCCACCTCCTTACGCTTTTAATTACGAAGGGGAAAAGCTCATTAAAATCATGAGCCTGGACGGCAAAGGCAAAATGAGTAAAAGCGAAAACCAGCTAAATACAGTCTACCTGTCCGACGGAGACGAAATTATTCGCAATAAAATCATGAAGGCGAGGACAGACAGCGGGCCCTCGCAACCTGATTCCGTCAAGCCGGATTTTATAGAAGGTTTGTTCGGTCTGATGAAAATCGTAAGCGAACCTGACACGGTGGAAAAATTTGAAGCTGATTTTAATGGATGTACCATTCGTTATGGTGACTTTAAGAAACAACTTGCAGAAGATATGGTAAAATTCATATCACCCCTCCGGGAAAGAATATCCGCCATCAGCAACGACTATAATTACCTGGCCGGAGTCATGGAACAGGGCGCAGTCAAGGCCCGGGCCAGTGCGAGGGCTACTTTGCAACTGGTGAAAGAGGCAATGGGGTTAAATTATTTATGAGAAAATATTGTTTTGCGCAAGCTGACAGAAGAATATTTTTTATCTTGAAATTGGTTTACCTGATTTTTGATCAGGATTCAGAATTTCGAATTTCTATATGATGGCAAAAAGCAAGAAACCCAAACACATTGCAGTAGCAGGAAATATTGGTGCCGGTAAGACTACCCTGACTGAAATGTTTAGCAAACATTATCGCTGGATTCCTCAATTCGAAGACGTGGATCACAATCCCTATCTGAATGACTTTTATGAAGATATGCCCCGGTGGAGTTTCAATCTCCAGGTTTTTTTCCTCAATACCCGGTTAAACCAATTGCTGGAAATTTATAGTGGTATNNAGGACAGTGGTTCAGGACAGGACCATTTACGAAGATGCCCACATCTTCGCGCCCAATCTTCATGACATGGGTCTGATGAGTAAAAGGGATTACAATAATTATTTTCAATTTTTCCAGACACTGAAAAGAATGGTTCAACCCCCGGACCTGCTTATCTACCTCAAGGCTTCCGTTCCCACCCTGGTCGGACA